>NZ_JAPCJD010000013.1:0-79638 GCF_027707845.1 Aeromonas sp. QDB14
GAGCGGAGCAGTGGCTCAACCTACGACCTCGGAAATGTCTCGGATTCAGGCAGCCTGTCAAGGTATTCGAAGAGTACCGTCAGGCGGCATAGGCGAGTGTCGCACTTCGAAGTTGAATTCGCGCTCTTCCATTCTTTTATACCTATATTCTCTCGGTCCCGCCCTTGGTCAGGCTAAGGACCCCACTATCCAGTCAAGTCGTCCAGATATAGGAGCTTGCTATGTTTATTGCAGATAAAACAGCCAAAAAACTATCACATGCGCACTATTTCCTGGGTCAAAAATGCGCATCTGGCCAAGGTATAGAACAAAGCTATCGTCTGGCATATCATCACTACCATAGAGCCGCCGCCGCAGGGCATCTCGGCGCTCAATACGAATTAGGATTGCTATATTTATCTGGCCTAGGTGTCACACAAAACACGGCCAAGGCCGCAACTTGGTACAAAAAATCCGCCATGCAAGGGTATGGCGAAGCACAACTATCCTTAGGTAAACTTTACCTCTCTGGCAGTGGTGTACCTCAGGACGACGAGCTGGCATATTACTGGCTGAGCAAGGCTGCAGCACAAGGAGTAAGGGAAGCATTATTGCAATTATGGAAAATAACCGAGAAGGACATTCACCCTCCAGGATTCGATCTAGATAGTATGATTTCATATTACGAGTTGGATGACCTGGATGATCCCGACGTTCAATTTTGGCTGGGGATTCAAGCATCTTGTTTTATATACAGTCAGAGCACTCTCTTACAGCCAGCAACTTGGTTTAGTAAAGCAGCCAAACAAGGGCACCGATCTGCACAATATCGACTTGCTATTCACTACGCCCTTGGTCTTGGTGTTTCACAAAGCTCTTCTAAGGCTGATTTTTGGTATCATCAAGCTTCAACTCATGACAGTAGCCCGACATGGCAGCAGCTTTAATATATAGGCTCGTTAACAATCAGAACAATAAGCGATATCCAAAAATTTAGCGGCCAATAGCAAAAGAGTACAGCGATTACTCTCAATACGCTCACTCAGCTGCCTTTGTCAAAAGCACTTCCGAGTATAAATTTATTTTTGTGGAGGAAATCACGCTTTTACACTAAAAATAAAACACAAGTAGCCAAGATATGCATTGATGCGGCTTAAGATTATAAATCCCCCCCCCCCAGAAAGAGGACTATTTATGACTAAAGTAATCAGTAATCCGACAGTCATCATTAAACGAGGGACGCTCACTCCTGCTATTGAGATCGATCTCGACAGGATTACAGGACTGTATGCCAATGGGGGGTGGAATCAACTTGTTCAGTCATTCACTGCAAAATGGATAAAGCAACATCGTGTTACTGGTCCTGCTACCATATGGAAATTTGACACCTTTAGTATCTCATTTGGCCACCCGGGATACTCTGTTTTTATCGCGCAGTTTGGTCTTCCTGATTCATATCTTGAGGCATTACTGGATTATCTCACTGAAGAATTTGGGACCAGCGTTCGCTTGTCTGATTTTGTGCAACCCAGTTTACGAGAGGGGTGGGAGCCAAGAATACATATTCAGAACAATGAAGCATGGCAACAGGAAGACGAAATAGAGTGGTCAATGATTAACAGCTAATAAAAATGGATAAAAAATGAATAACATTGCTCTTCTTATCGCTGAAGCACCATGGTTTCCCCCAAAAGAAAATCATTCTCAAGCAAGCTGCACATCATATTTTCATGGTGTAAAAAGTATTGTTAATGGAAGACTAAATGAAGGACAACTAAATATTTATGACTGTTCATTCTATGATGCAAAGTCTCTTGAGTATGCTGTTCAGCATTTAGTAAACACTAGTGAAAATAGACAGATAATGTATTTAGGAGCACATGGCGACGGTAATAGAATAGCAAAAGCCTCTCTAAAAAAAGTAAGTGAAACAATAAAAACAAATGGGAAAAACATTAAGGGGTTGATAATTAGCTCTTGCTGGGCAGCAAAAAGCAACACTCTTGAAGAGTCAATGGGATGGTCTTATAACATTGGCGAGCGAGCAGCTATAAATGAAAATTATGGTCCAAACTGGGTCTTTAGCTACAAAGTTCCCGTCTCTTGGTTTTTCTCTGCGATGATTGAAACATCAATTGTAAAAGTGTTCTCTGAAATATACATACGAAACCCTCAGCAATTAAATTCTAAAGCAGGGATTTTAAGTGCATTCTCCGAAGCACTCGGCATATTTGATCATTCTGCCATGTTAGGTTTTGACGATAACTTTAACTATGTTATTCCATTGAAAGACAGTATTAGAATTTGGGTAAGGGCTCAAGGGGCTCGAAACCCTCAGGATGCAACAATGGAGTTTTTTCGCTAAAATATTATGACGAATGTTAAATATATATTCAAGCTCGCTACTAATAACACTAGCACCATTAAAAATGGCAACCATTGGTTGCCATTTTTTATACACAGATACCCAACCAGCGATTAACCCGCCCGTTTGGCCAGCCAGGCTTCGGCGGCGGTGAGGGCCGATTCGATCTGCTCGCGAGCGACGCCTCCCTTGGCAACCCGCTTGGCCAGAGTCGCTTCCAGCTCCAGGTTCGGGTAAACATCCTCCCCCACCACGGGGCTGAAGCGCTGGAACTCCGCCAGAGACAGCTCCTCCAGGGGCTTCTTCACCCCGATCGCGTAGACCACGGTCTCGCCGACGATGTGGTGCGCCTCGCGGAACGGAATGCCCTTGGCCACCAGATAGTCCGCCAGCTCGGTGGCATTGGCATAGCCGCCCTGGGCCGCCGCCATGGTGCGCTCGCCATTGACCTTCAGATCGATCAGCACCAGGGCCGCCATGTCGAGGCAGTCGTGCCAGGTGTCGAGGGCGTCGAACAGCCCTTCCTTGTCTTCCTGCATGTCCTTGTTGTAGGCCAGGGGCAGCGCCTTGAGGCTCATCAGCATGCCCATCTGGGCGCCGACCACCCGGCCGGTCTTGCCACGAATGAGCTCGAGCGCGTCCGGGTTCTTCTTCTGGGGCATCAGCGACGAGCCGGAGGTGACGGCGTCGGAGAGCTCCACAAAGCCCGCCTCGCCGGTGTTGTAGAAGATGAGGTCCTCGGCAAAGCGCGACAGGTGCGCCATGGACAGCGACGCCACGTGCATCAGCTCCACCACGTGATCCCGGTCTGAGACCGAATCCAGGCTGTTGCGGGTGGCGCCACTGAAGCCCATGTCGAGCGCCAGCGCTTCCCGGTCGATGGCGTAGGCGGTGCCCGCCAGGGCGCCGCAGCCGAGCGGGCTGGTGTCGAGGCGCTTGAGGGCATCCTGCAGCCGGGAGTGATCCCGCTCCAGCATCTCCACATAGGCCAGCGCCCAGTGGGCATAGGTGACCGGCTGGGCACGCTGCAGGTGGGTGTAGCCCGGCAGCACCGCGGCCTGGTTGGCACGGGCGGAGGCGACCAGCCCCTGTTGCAGGGCGGTGATGGAGCCGAGCAGCAGCTCGCCCTGGGCCTTGCACCAGAGTTTGAGGTCGGTGGCGACCTGATCGTTGCGTGAGCGGCCGGTGTGCAGCTTCTTGCCCAGGGTGCCGACGGCGTCGATAAGCTTGCCCTCGACCCAGGAGTGGATGTCTTCGGCATCCGAGCTCAGGATCTGCTCGGGATCCTGCTGCACGGAGGCGAGCAGCACCTCCATCGCCTGCTGCAGTTTTCCTTGCTCATCGGCGGTCAGCACGCCGACCTTGACCAGGGCGCGAGCCCAGGCCATGGAGCCCTGGATATCCTGCTCCGCCAAGCGGTAATCGAACCGCAGGGAATCGTTGAACTGCTTGAACCGGCTATCGGCTCCCTGACTGAAGCGTCCACCCCAAAGTGCCATACTGCTCTCCTTGAATGCGTTGCCGGCGGCGTCTTGCGCCGTCGAGCTTGAAATCTTGCCTGGTTTTCCTGCGAGCCTGTTATCTCACAGAAGCGGCCAGGGCGCAGCCGCTCTTGTCACACCCGATGATGATGGCAAAGGGCCTCTCTGCCTGTAAAAGAGGGGGCCATGCCCCCTCGAATCAACGGGTCACAGCGACGACTCAACCGTGGGTGTGGTCACCACCGATGGCTTGATGTTGCTCCTTCATGGCGCGGATCCGGCTCGCCAGGGTGTAGAGACGGATAAAGCCTTCGGCATGGCTCTGGTCGTACACCTCGTCGGCGCCGAAGGTGGCGAAGTCTTCGGAGTAGAGGCTGTTCGGCGACTTCTTCTGCACCGCGGTGACCTGACCCTTGTACATCTTCAGCACCACTTCACCGTCGAGCTCCTCGGCGATGGCGTTGGCGGAGGCGACAATGGCCTTGCACAGCGGGGTGAACCAGCGACCGTCATACACCAGGTGGGAGAACTCGGCACCCAGCTTTTCCCGCCAGGCGCGGGTCGGTCTGTCCAGTACCAGCTCTTCCACGGCGCGCAGTGCGGCAACCATCACGGTACCACCCGGGGTCTCGTAACAGCCACGGGACTTCATGCCCACCATCCGGTTCTCGGTGATGTCGATCCGGCCCACGCCGTGCTTGCCGGCACGCTCGTTCAGGGTGGTCAGGATCTGGTGCGGGCTGAGCGGCTGATCGTCAACGGCGACCACTTCGCCCTTGGCCACGGTCAGCTTGACGTATTCCGGCTCGTTCGGGGCATCCTCTGCAGAGACGGTCCACTGCCAGACGGCTTCGGACGGCTCGTTCCAGGTGCTCTCCAGCTCGCCACCCTCGGTGGAGATGTGCCAGGCGTTGGCGTCGCGGCTGTAGATCTTCTTCAGGGTCGCCTTGCAGGGGATGTTGCGGGCTTCCAGATAGGCCAGCAGATCTTCCCGGGAGCGCATGTCCCACAACCGCCACGGGGCGATCACTTTCAGCTGGGGCGCCAGAGCAGCTACCGCCCCTTCGAACCGCACCTGGTCGTTGCCCTTGCCGGTGCAACCGTGGGAGATGGCATCAGCCCCTTCTGCCAGGGCAGCCTCGACCATGGCCTTGGCGATCACCGGACGAGCCATGGAGGTACCCAGCAGGTAGGTGCCTTCATAGACTGCACCGGTCTTCAGGGTCGGGTAGACATACTCTTTGACGAACTCTTCCCGCAGATCCTTGACGATGCACTTGACCGCGCCGGAGGCGATGGCCTTCTGCTCGATCCCTTCCAGATCGTCACGCTCCTGGCCCACGTCGGCGACGAAGGCGATGATTTCAGCGTCATAGTGCTCCTTCAGCCAGGGAATGATGGCCGAGGTATCCAGTCCGCCCGAGTAAGCCAGTACGATCTTGTTGATTCCGCTCATTTACTTCTCTCCGTGATGATTCGATAAAAAGGGGTGATTCCGGGTCGGTTGCCGGATTACTTCTGGCCCTGTCCGAACAGGGTCAGCAGCACGGCGTTCTGGATATGCATCCGGTTTTCTGCCTCATCCATGATGAGGGAGGCTGGGCCGTCCATGACCTCCGAGGTGATCTCCAGCTCCCGGTGGGCCGGCTGGCAGTGCAGCACATGCTGGATGCCGGTCCGATCGAGCAGGGCCTGGTTGATCTGATAAGGCATGAAGATATCTTTTACCTGCTCCATTGGTGTGTTGTCACCCATGGAAACCCAGGTATCGGTATAAACCACGTCAAAGCCTTCGATATCCGCGACATCATCGCTGATATGTATGGTCGCGCCAGATTGAGCTGCCAGCGCCTGGGCCTGCAGGAAGATCTGGGTATCCGGGCCATGGCCTTTCGGGCAGACCAGGGTCACGTCGGTGCCGAGGGTCGCCCCCAGCAGCAGCAGGGAGTGGCTCACGTTGTTGCCATCGCCGAGATAGGCCAGCTTCACCTTGGACAGATCGCTGTAGTGCTCGCTGATGGTCATGAAATCCGCCAGCCCCTGGCAGGGGTGGTAGAGGTTGCACAGGCTGTTGACCACAGGCACCGAGCCGAACTCGGCCAGCTCGACCAGGGTCTGGTGATCGAACACCCGAGCGACGATGGCGTCACACCAGCGGGACAGGTTGCTGGCGAAATCCTTCACCGACTCCCGCTTGCCGAGCGCCCCGTTCTGCTGATCCAGATAGACGCTGTGACCACCCAGTTTGGCGATGCCGATGTCGAAGGTGACCCGGGTACGCAGGGAGGGCTTCTCGAACAGGGTGACCACGCTCTTGCCCGCCAGGGCCTGGCTGTATTTCTTCGGATCGGCCTTGACCGCTTTACCAAGCGCCAGCAGCGCCTCGATCTGGGCCTTGCTTAAATCACTGTCTTTCAGAAGATGTTGCATCGGATTGTCCTTTTCCCGGTGGAGATCAGAGGGTGACCTGGGTGCCGACCGCGCCGCCAGCCAGCAGCTTGAGCAGCTGATCCGGGTAGCGCCAGCTGGCGACACAGACCGGCTTGCCCAGGGTTTCGGCGGCGTGCAGGGCGGCTTTCACCTTGACGGCCATGCCGTCCGTGATAACGCCCTTCTCCATCAGGTCCAGCGCGCTCTGCTTGTCCAGTTGCGGCACCAGCTTGCCCTTGCCATCCAGAATGCCGCTCACATCCGACAGCATCACCAGATCGGCGCCCAGCGCTTCGGCGATGGCGGTGGCCGCCTGATCCGCATTGACGTTCATCATCTGTCCGTCGGCGGTGATGCCGATGGAGCTCACCACCGGCAGGAAGCCCTGCCCCAGGATGCCGGCCACCAGCGCCGGGTTGCCCGGTTTGCAGTCACCGACCGCACCGAGATCCGGATCGAGCTGGGTCACCTGGCACAGACCGCCGTCGGCGAGGCACAGACCCACAGCAGGAATGCCGGTGGAGATGGCCTTGGCCATCATCATCTTGTTGGCGGTCCCGGCCAGGGCACCGGCAATCACGGGGATCTGCTCGAACGGGGTCACCCGCAGGCCGTTCTTCTTGGTGGAGGTCATGCCCAGCCCCTTGAGCAGGTCGTCCACCAGGCAGCCACCACCGTGCACCAGCACCAGAGGACGGTGCTGATCATCCAGGAAGGTCTTCAGGGTGGCGAACAGGGCGGTCAGGGCCTCGTCGTTCTCGATCAGGGCACCACCCAACTTGATTACCAGCGTCTGCTTGTCCATCTTCTCGATCCTTTCTTAAAGCGTTAAATCAGGCCGGTGGCCGGTTCAAAACCAAACTTGATATTTATGCACTGCATGGCTTGCGAGGCTGCCCCCTTGAGCAGGTTGTCGATGGCAGAAACCACCACCAGCATGTTGCCCTGCTGCTGCCAGGCGATGTCGCAGTAGGGCGTGCTCGCCACGCCGCGGATGGAGGGCATCTGGCCGGTGAGGCGTACCAGGGGCTTGCCTTCGTAGGCCTTGAGGTAGGCCTGATCCACCTGGGTCGGCGTCACCCCTTCTGCCAGTTGCACATAGATGGTGGCCAGGATGCCCCGCACATAATTGCCGAGGTGGGGCTGGAACAGCACCTCCTTGCCGAGGTGGTGGCTGATCTCCGGCTGGTGCCTGTGATTGAAGGTGCCGTAGGGATTGAGGCTCACTTCGCAGAAACTGGTGTTGATGGCGGCCTTGCGACCGGCCCCGGAGACGCCGGAAACCGCATTGATGATGGGCTGCCACCCCTGGGCAATCAGCCCGGCCTGTTGCAGCGGCTTGAGGGCGCACAGGGAGGCGGTCGGGTAGCATCCCGGCACGGCAATCAGCTGAGCGGCCTTGACGGCATCGGCATTCCACTCGGCCAGACCGTAGGCGGCCTGCTCCAGCCACTGCTCATTTTCGTGGGTGAAGCCGTAGAAGGAGGAGTAGAACTGCTGATCGTTGACCCGGAAGGCACCGGAGAGATCGAACACCGGCAACCCCTTGGCCAGGAACTTGGGCGCGAGTTCCGCACTCACCTCGTGAGCAGTAGCCAGCACCACCAGATCGGCCTGGGTCAGGATCCGGGTCATGCCGTCTTCGTCCAGAGGCAGCAGCGGCTGATCCAGCTTGCCCACCCACTGGGGATGCAGGGAAGAGAAACGTTTGTGGGCGTCCTGGCTGCCGGCGGAAACATAGAGGCCGAACAGCTCGAGTTGTGGATGGTTCTGGACCAGAGCGGCCAGTTCGGCCCCCGCGTAGCCACTGGCACCGACGATAACGGTCTTAAGCATGTTTGAGTATTCCAAGTCTGGGTTCGAAATTCACAGCATGGTGCTGCGGTGCAAGGGGTCGGCTATCGCCCCTTTAATGCAACGAGTGCGGAGGGGCAATTCAGGCGGATATGCGTCGTCGGTTACAGATCAGGTGACAGAACATTAACTTTCCCTTACAACTAGAGGCCTTGTCGATGAGCACTCGAATAGAATATTCATGCATTCACTTTGCATTTGTATTTTCTAACAGAAACACTCCGGGGACGCAAGGAGGAGCTGATGGCCAAACTGGATTTTTTTTCACTTTATAAGAATATTATTGCGATTCCCTCTATCAGCAGCACGGATACTCGCTGGGATCAGAGCAATGAGGCGGTAATCCGGCTGCTGGCCGACTGGTTCGGCCAGCTTGGATTCCAGTGCGAGGTGACGGCCCTGCCGGATCTGCCGGGCAAGTTCAACCTGGTGGCAACCTATGGTCAGGGAGAAGGGGGGCTGCTGCTCGCAGGTCACACGGATACGGTTCCCTTCGATGAAGGAGCCTGGACCAAAGACCCCTTCAAGGTGACCGAAGAGGGCAACCGCCTGTACGGGCTCGGCACCATCGACATGAAGGGCTTCTTCGCCTTTATCGTGGAAGCGCTCAAGGAGGTCGACCTCAAGACCCTGAGCAAACCGCTGCGCATTCTTGCCACCGCCGATGAAGAGACCACCATGGCCGGGGCCCGCGCTATCGCCGCCGCAGCCGAACTCAAACCCGACTACGCGGTGATCGGCGAACCCACCGGGCTGGTGCCCGTGGTGGCCCACAAAGGCCACATGTCGGAAGCCATTCGCATCACAGGCCGAAGCGGCCACAGTTCGGATCCCGCCAACGGCGTCAATGCCATGGAGATCATGCACAAGGCCATGGGTCAGGTGCTCAAGCTGCAGCGGGATCTGAAGGAGAAGTACGCGGATCACCGCTTCGCCGTGCCCCAGCCCACCCTGAACCTCGGCTACATCCAGGGGGGCGACAGCCCAAACCGCATCTGCGGCTGCTGCGAGCTGCACATCGACATGCGCCCCACCCCGCAGGTGGGCCCCGACGAGCTGATGGGCATGTTGAAAGAGGCGCTCTCCCCCATCGAGATCCACCAGCCCGGCTGCCTGCACCTGCAGCACCTGCACGAACCCATTCCGGCCTATGCCTGCCAGGATGACTCCGAGCTGGTGCGGGAGGCGGAAAAGGCGAGCGGCCGGGCCGCCGAGTCCGTGAACTATTGCACCGAAGCCCCCTTTATCCAGCAGCTGGGTTGCGAGACCATAGTGATGGGCCCAGGCCATATCACCCAGGCCCACCAGCCCGATGAATACCTGGATCTGTCGTTCGTCAAACCGACCACGGCGGTGCTGCAGCACCTGCTCCGGCGCTTCTGCGTCTAGCCAAACAGGGATGTAAGTAAGTTACATGACAGGCGCCTTGGGACAGGTGAGGAAAATACATGTTCTGAATCGGCTTGTTATTTGACCTTGCGCAGACAATCTGGGTAGATTGTCCCCCTAAGATGACGGAGCATATGTTGTAATCGCACAACAATAAGTGAGGTCGCCTCCCGCCTGGAAGGTCAGGAGGCACCAACAAAATAAGGATGTGGAATGAACGAAAAGTACGCCGCACTACGGGCCAACGTAGGCATGTTGGGCCAACTGCTGGGTAAATCCATCAAGGATCATCAGGGGCAGGCCTTCCTCGACAAGATTGAGACCATTCGCCAACTGGCCAAGTCTTCCCGCAAGGGGAACGAGGCTGACAGAGAGCGCCTGCTCGACACCCTGCGTACCCTCTCCGATGACGAACTGCTGCCCGTGGCCCGTGCCTTCAGCCAGTTCCTCAACCTGGCGAACGTGGCGGAGCAGTTCCACACCATCTCCCGTCGCTGCGAAGAGCAGGTCTGCACCCCGGACCCGCTGGAGCAGATGTTCGACAAGCTGAAAGCCTCCAACCTGTCCCAGGAGGCCATCATCCAGGCCGTGCGCGAGCTGGACATCGATCTGGTGCTGACCGCTCACCCCACCGAGGTGACCCGTCGTACCCTGATCCACAAGCACGTGCAGCTCAACGACTGCCTCGAGGCCCTGGAACTCTCCGATCTGCTGCCCCGCGAGCGGGACAAGATCCAGAGTCGCATCGAGCAACTGGTCAACCAGGCCTGGCACACCAACGAGATCCGCGAACAGCGCCCGACCCCGGTGGACGAAGCCAAGTGGGGCTTCGCCGTGGTGGAAAACAGCCTGTGGCCGGCCATCCCCGAATTCATGCGCAATCTGGACGAGCGCCTGCAACACCATCTGGGTGTGCGGCTGCCGCTGGACGCCGCGCCGGTCAAGTTCACCTCCTGGATGGGCGGTGACCGCGACGGCAACCCCTTCGTCACCGCCAAGGTGACCGCCGAAGTGCTGGAGCTGGGCCGCTGGATGGCGGTGAGCCTGTTCTACAAGGACATCAAGGAGCTCACCTCCGAGCTCTCCATGGCCGATTGCACTGACGCCGTGCGTGCCCGGGTCGGTGATAACCCGGAACCCTATCGCGCCCTGGTACGCGAGCTGCGCGAGCAACTGCGCGAGACCCAGGAGTACCTGACCGCCAAGGTACAGGGCCAGGCGAGCGAGAGCCGGGATCTGGTCAAGAGCACCGCCCAGCTGCGCGAGCCCCTGGAGCTCTGCTACCACTCCCTGCACGCCTGCGGCATGGGCAACATCGCCGACGGCATGCTGCTGGACGTGCTGCGCAAGCTGGCCTGCTTCGGCATCCACCTGGTCAAGCTGGACATCCGTCAGGATGGCGAGCGTCACGGCCAGGTCTTCTCCGAGCTGACCCGCTACCTGGGTGTGGGCGACTACGCCGAGTGGAGCGAAGAGGACAAGCAGGCCTTCCTGCTGCGCGAGCTGAACTCCCGCCGCCCCCTCATCCCGAGCGACTGGGATCCCAGTGCCGAGACCCGCGAGACCATCGACACCTGTCGCGTCATCGCCCAGCACGACCCCGATGCGTTCGGCATCTACATCATCTCCATGGCCGGTGCCCCGTCCGATGTCTTGGCGGTCCAGCTGTTGCTGAAGGAAGCTGGCTGCAAGTTCCGCATGCCGGTTGCCCCGCTGTTCGAGACCCAGGAAGACCTGATGGCGGGTACCGCCGTGATGGAACGCCTGCTGTCGGTGGACTGGTATCGCGGTTACATCCAGGGCCGTCAGTACGTGATGATCGGCTACTCCGACTCCGCCAAGGATGCGGGCATGATGGCCGCAGGCTGGGCCCAGTACGCCGCCATGGAATCCTTGGTGGCGCTGGCTGAAGCCAACAACATCCGCCTCACCCTGTTCCATGGCCGCGGCGGTACCGTCGGCCGTGGCGGCGCCCCCGCCCATCAGGCGATCCTGTCGCAACCCCCGGGATCCCTGCGCGGCGGCCTGCGGGTAACCGAACAGGGGGAGATGATCCGCTTCAAGTTCGGCTTGCCGAAGGTGGCCATCCAGAGCCTGAACCTCTACACCAGCGCCGTGCTGGAGGGGAACCTGCTGCCGCCGCCCAAGCCGAAAGAGAGCTGGCGCGCCGTGATGGAGCAGCTGGCGTCTGTCTCCTGCGATCACTACCGCAGTATCGTGCGCGGTCACCCGGACTTCGTACCTTACTTCCGTGCTGCCACCCCGGAGATGGAGCTCGGCAAGCTGCCGCTCGGTTCCCGCCCCGCCAAGCGCAAGCCCAACGGCGGTGTCGAGAGCCTGCGCGCCATCCCCTGGATCTTCGCATGGACCCAGAACCGGCTGATGCTGCCGGCCTGGCTCGGCGCCCACAAGGGATTGCAACAGGCCATCGACGACGGCCAGAAGAGCGTGCTGGACGAGATGAGCCGCCAGTGGCCCTTCTTCCGCACCCGTCTCGAGATGCTGGAGATGGTGTTCCTCAAGGCCGACCTCTGGCTGGCGGAATACTATGACACCCGCCTGGTGCCGGAGAACCTGTGGGCACTCGGCAAGCAGCTGCGTCAGGAGCTTGCCGACTCCATCGAAGTGGTGCTGAAACTGCGCCCGCAGGGCGACCTGCTGGACGATCAGCCCTGGATCAAGGAGTCCATCAAGCTGCGCAACCCCTACACAGACCCGCTCAACGTGCTGCAGGCCGAGCTGCTCAATCGCTCCCGCAACCACCCGGAGACCCTGCACCCCGAGCTGGATCAGGCGCTGATGGTCACCATCGCCGGCATCGCCGCCGGCATGCGCAACACCGGTTGATCCCGGACCGTTGCAAACAAGGGCGCCCCGGCGCCCTTTTTCATCTCTGCCGGGCACGGGGATCCCGATATTGCCGCCAGCACAGCCCCCTCTAAGGGAAAAAAACATCCACAACAAACAGGGCGCCATGATGGCGCCCTGTTTTATTTCGCGATATGGCCTCTCATCAGGAGACCTGGTTGCGACCCCGACGTTTTGCCTCGTAAAGTCGCTGGTCCACGCATTGAAGCCAGTCATCCATGCGCCTGTAACTCATCTGATAGGGCGTGATCCCCACGCTGATGGTGACGGTGATCGCCTGGTGCTGGTACAGGAAGGTGTGCTGCTCCACCTGATGCCGGATGCGCTCCATGATGCTGTGTGCCTCCTCAAGGGTCGTGCCCCGCAGCAGCAAGATGAACTCCTCCCCGCCAAAGCGCGCCACCAGATCCTTGCTGCGCACCGCCTGCATCAGGAGCCCCGCCAGCGACGCCAGCACGGCATCTCCGGCAAGGTGTCCATATACATCATTGATTTGCTTGAAGAAGTCGATATCTATCAAGGCCAGGCAGCAGGCCTCCCCTTCGGCGGGATGGTGCTGGACGTGATCCAGCAGCACGTTGGCCTGCTGGAAGAAGCTGCTGCGGTTGGGCAGCTTGGTCAAGAAATCGTGCTCGGCGTTGAAGCGCAGCACCCGCTCCATGCGGCTGCGCTCGTCCTCCAGGTTGCGGGCGTGGATAAGGGTGCCAAGGGCCGTGGTGAGGGGCTCGAGCAGGCTGACATGGGTCTCGTCAAAGCCACCCGGGCGGTTGGCCAGAGCGATCATGCCGATCGCCTCTCCCTTGTGGCGGATGGGAATGCCGAGGAAGCTCTCCAGGTGCGCATGACCACGGGGGGAGACACCGCGACTGGCTGGATGGCTCGGCAGATCGTTGCAGCACACCAGGGTATTGTGGGTCACCACGTGCCCAAACAGGTTGTCGAGCTTGCTGAAGATGAGCCCGCCCCGACTCTGGCGCTGCTGCTCATACCAGGCGTGGGTCGCCTCGTCCCAGGAGACATTGGAGATGGAGGGGACATAGAGACTGGGACGACCATCCTCGTACTGGATGATGCCGATGAAACCATAGGAGCTCTCGCTCACGCTCAGCAGGCGCTCGAAGACGGTATCGCAGGCGGAGCCGAGATTGCGATCGAGCAGAAAACTCTGGTGCGCGGCCACCACGATGTCAAACAGCTGGCTCTGCTGCTCGACCCGCTGCTTGGCCATCACAGCCGAGGTAATGTCGTGCGCCAGCTTGACCACCCCCAGCAGGGTGCCGGCCTCGTCGCTCACGGGCATGTAGGTGGCATGGAGCCAGAGGGGGCTGCCACCTTGCCTGACCCGGCGAAACTCCCCCGACTGGATCTCGCCACCCAATACCCTCTGCCAGAAGAGATCATGCTCGGCCTGCAGATCCGGCGGCAACAGCATGAGATGGGACTGGCCCACCAGCGCTTCGGGGGGATAGCCCAGCATGTCGCAAAACAGGGGGTTGACCGACACCATGCGACCATCGAGATCGAACTCGACCATGCCATAGGCCCGATCAAGGGCGGTCAGCCTGGCAAGGGTCTCATATCGATCCATCGCGTCGATATCGCGAGCGCAAAGTGCTGTGGTATTCATGGCTACGATTCCTTTCGATCGCCGGCGCATTGCATTGGAATGCGGGGACAAGTGCCCAAATCATAGGATCCGGCACCCGGTTACGCTAACACAGGCCCCGATTGGGTGTGAAGACTGGTTCTTGCCACATCCGGCTCCCGGGCGCAGACTGTCTGGCCTTGCCACGGTTCGAGGAGACCCCATGACACCCGCCATCAACTTGCTGAAAAAGCTCAAGATCCCCCACAGGCTCTACCCCTACGAGTGCGAAGCCCACGACGACTTCGGCAAACATGCCGCTACCCAGCTGGGCCTGCCCGAGGCGCAGGTGTTCAAGACCCTGCTCGCGCATCACGACAAGCAGGCGGTGGTGGCCATCGTACCCTCCTCGGGCATGTGCAGCCTCAAGCAGCTCGCCAAGGCCACCGGACTCAAGAAGGTGGAGATGATGAAGCCGGCGGAAGCCGAAAAGCTGACCGGCTACAAGGTGGGCGGCATCAGCCCCCTGGCCCAGAAGAAGCTGCTGCCCACCGTGCTGGACGACTCCGCCATGGCCTTCGACGAGATCCTGGTGAGCGGTGGCAAGCGGGGGCTCTCGGTCGGCGTGGCCCCCGGGGACATGGTCCGGCTGATGAACTGGATTGCGGCCCCCATCGGCGATCACCACGACTGAACAAACAAAAGAGGCGCCATGACTGGCGCCTCTTGCGTCTGGATGTCGGATCTGGCGATTTGTGTGCGAAGCGCCCAAGGAACCCGACCGGAAACCGCCCCGTCCCGGCGGGTGATCTGCCGCCCTCAACACGCCCCAGAGCGGCAGGCGGCGGTCAGTTCGGAGAGTCGGCGACGCTGACGCCCGGCATGGTCGAAGTTGCCGTCCTCCAGCCAGCGCTCGAAGCACCCTTTCAGGGCGGGCCACTCGCTGTCGATGACGGAGAACCAGGCCGTATCCCGGTTGTGTCCCTTGTCCACCCGCGCCTGACGGAAGGTCCCCTCATAGTGAAAGCCGAGGCGCAGGGCCGCCTGGCGCGAAGGCAGGTTCAGGGCATTGCACTTCCACTCGTAGCGCCGGTATCCCAGAGCAAAGGCATTGGCCATCATCAACACCATGGCCGCCGTCGCCAGCCGTGACTGCTGCATGGCGGGGGAGAAGTGCAGCCAGCCCACCTCGATGCTGCCCGCCAGGGGATCGATGCGCAGGTAGCTCGCCAGTCCCAGCGCCCGTCCGCTCCCCTCGTCGATGATGCCGTAGAACTGGGGATCCCGCTTGGTGGCGACCTCCCGCAGCCAGACCCCCATGGCGGCCTCGTCCGCGAAAGGGCCGCTGGTCAGGTAAGTCCACATGGCCCCGCTGTCGGCACTGAATGCCTGCCACAGATCCCCCAGGTGGCGCTCGGGATCAAGGGGCTCGAGACGACAGCCCCAGCCATGCAGTGCACGGTGGGGAGGGAACTCGGCGCCGCGCCATTCTGGCAGCGCACGCCCCAGAGGCTGCCCAAAGTCGTTGAAAAGGGCGGCGCCGGACAGAGAGGCGTCGCCCCCCTCATTGCAACGTTCAACAGGCACAGGCAATTCCCCCTTCTAGCAGCACTCCGGGCTCGCTGCCCGTGGCGACGGCGAAACCGTCCTGACGCCACCAGTGCAGACCCCCTATCAACTCCTTGACCTCAAACCCGAGGGATGCCAGCTTGTAGGCCCCCTGGGTCGAACCGTTGCAGCCGATGCCGTCGCAATAGCAGACATACACCAGGTTCCGGTCCAGTAACGCCGTGGTCGACGCCGTCATGGTCCTGTGGGGGAAGGAGATGGCGCCGGGAATGTGCCCCTCGGCATAGTGTGCGGGGGAGCGGGTATCGATGACCACGATCCCCGCCGCCCCGGCCAGCAGCTCGGCGGCCAGATCCGCCGGATCGGTACGAAACTTCAGCTGGGCCTCGAAAAAGGCGCTGGCTTCGGCGGCCCCTGCCACCCCTGTGCTCAATACATGACTCATCCTGAACGCTCCTGATGACTAGATGACGATCTCTGTGGTGACGACGGTGTTGACCGAGTTGGCGATGAAGCACTCCTCATGAGCCTGGTGGTGCAACTGCTCCAGATCGGCCAGGGCGGGCTCCCGCTCTCCCCCGAAGATCACCCTGGGACGCAGGGTGACCCGGGTCATGGCGAGGCGACCTTGCCCGTTTTTCGCCATGATGCCGACCGCTTCGTCCCGGTAGCTCTCTACCCGATAGCCCGCCTTCGCCGCCAGCCAGAGGAAGGTGAGCATGTGGCAACTGGACAGGGCCGCCACAAACGCCTCTTCCGGGTCCACATGTTCCGCCACCGAGTAGGGCAGCGGCACCACATGGGGAGAGGAGGAGGCCGGCACCCTGACCCCGCCATCAAACGCCCACTCATGGGCCCGGCTGTAACGCTGATCGACGAAGGGCTCGTGCTCCCCCCGCTGCCAACTGATGGTGGCACTGTATTCCGACATGCAGACTCCTTGTGTTGCCAATCCGTGCCGCCTGCTGGCGCCACCCTGTGACCACCAATGTAGCGACAAAATGGCCTTGCCACGCCGACCAATTTTGCCAATATGGGCAGACCAATTTCATCGAGCCGCCACCATGACCACCCACCCCACCCGCTCTGCCCGTCGGTCGCCAGCCCCACTGCCGCGCCATGCCCTGCGGGCAGGCTCCCTGCCTCGAAAGGGGTGCAACCCCCGAGCCAACGGGAGCACACCATGACCGTTCTGCCAACGCTCTTCGCCAGCCAGCAGCAAGGGGATCTGCCCCTGCACGAACAACTGGTGCGTACCCTGCGCGAGGCCATCCTGGCGGGCCACCTGCCCCTGCACAGCCGCCTGCCCGCCAGCCGTCTCCTGGCCCGGGATCTCGGGATCTCCCGCAGCACGGTGGAACTGGCCTATGGCCGGCTTGAGGCGGAGGGGTATCTGGTGCGCAAGGTGGGCGCCGGCAGCTTTGTCGCCCTGGCGGCGGTGCGCCCCGCGCCGCGCCCGCCCCAGTCAGCGGCTGGCCTCTCCCGTCGCGGCCAGGAGATGGCCCTGGGTGGCGCCTGTCACGACGTGCCCGAGGTGGGCACCACCTTTACTTCCAGCCAGCCGGATCCCCGTCTCTTCCCCCAGGCACTCTGGGGTCGGTTGATGCAGCAACAGTGGCGCCAGCGCGCCAGCGACTGGATGAACTACGGGGATCCCCAGGGGCTTGGGGAACTTCGCGCCGCCATCAGCAGCTATCTGGTGCAATCACGCGGCGTGGTGTGCGAGCCGGATCAGATCCTGATCCTCACCAGCTCCCAGCAGGGGATCCTGCTGGCGACCCAGTTGCTCATCGATGCCGGTGACACCGTCTGGGTGGAAGACCCCGGTTATCCCGGGGCTCGCACCGCCATGGAGAGCGCCGGTGCCCGGGTGCATCCGGTGCCGGTGGATGAAGAGGGGCTCAACCCTCATGGGGATCATCCTGCGCCGCGCCTCATCTACTGCACCCCGGCACACCAGTATCCCCTTGGCGTCCCCATGAGCCTGCCCCGCTGCATGGCGCTGCTGGCCGAGGCAGAGCGTCACGGCGCCTGGATCCTGGAGGACGATTACGACGGGGAGTACCAGTATGATCAGCGTCCCCTGCCCGCTCTGCAGGGGCTCGACGGCCAGGGGCGGGTGATCTATGTGGGCACCTTCAGCAAGGTGCTGTTCGGCTCGCTGCGCCTCGCCTACCTGGTGCTGCCCAGGCCGCTGATGGACTCCTTCTGCCGCGCCCGGGCCGCCGTCGACGGCCACAGCAACCAGTTGCAGCAAGCGGTCACGGCAGACTTCATCCGGGGCGGGCACTTCGCCACCCACCTGCGACAGAGCCGCCTCCTCTACCAGAGCAGACGGGATCTGCTGCTGGCGGAACTGGCAGAGCACTGCCCGGGGCTCACTCCCATCCACAGCGGCGCCGGCCTGCAGTGCGCCGTGCTGCTGCCCCCCGGTGGCGAGGCGCGCTGGACCGATGCCGCCAACGCCTGCGGGCTGGGGCTGCGCCATCTGGGCCAGTTCTACCTGGGCCCGCCGACGCTGGAAGGGTGGCTGCTCGGCTTTGGCTGCCTCGACAACCAGACGCTGCGTCAGCTATGCCGTCGCCTGGGTCTCTTGATGAAATCCGCATGACCCCCTTCTCAAGAGGTCAGATCTGCCAGAGCCTGATAGCGCTGTGTCGACGGGAATGGCCCGTCTATACTGGGCACAATCCCGTTGCCGAACCCGGTCAAGATGCATCGAATCCTGCTCCTTTTGCTCGCCCTCTCCCTCCCGTCCCTCACGATGGCGGCCACCCGCTTCACCCTGATCACAGGGGAAACCCAACAGGATGTCCGCATGAATTATTACCGGGCGGCGATGCGGCTGGCGCTGGAGAAAACACGGCCCGATTACGGCGACTATGAACTGCTCGACGCCATCAGGATGAACAAGGCGAGGATGCGGCTCGAAGTGCAAACGCCGGGCAAGAATGCCCTCTTCATCGTCGACAGCTGGCCCCAGGAGATCCCTCAACCCGGCGTCACCCTGGTCCCCTTCCCCATCGATCTGGGTGTGCTCGGCTACCGGGTCTGTTTTGTCGGCAGCGCCCGTGCCCAGGCCCTGGCCGGGGTTCACACCCTGCCCCAGTTGCAGCAGTTCACGCAAGGGGTGGGCACAGGCTGGCGGGATGCCGACATCCTGCGCTACAACGGCTTCAGGGTGCAGGAGGTGGATAACTATGAGTCACTGTTTCGCCTGGTGGCCCGTGGCCGGATCGATCTCTTCTGCCGTGGTGCCAACGAGATATTGAGCGAGTGGAAAAACCACAGACCCGGCCTGCCGGGGCTGACCGTGGATAGCCATGTCGCCCTCTTCTATCCGCTCATCCACTCCCTCTACAGCCACGCCACCTACAGCAAGGAGCGCGAGCGCCTTTTGCGCGGCCTGCAACTGGCCTGGAAAGATGGCTCCCTGCAGCGCCTCTGGCGCCATCATTTCCAGCCTTCCCTGGTCTTTGCCCGGCTCGATTCACGCCAGATCTTCCGGCTGACCAACCCGCAGTTGCCCGACGAGAGCACCGACTACCGCTCCTATCTCTATGACCCGATGAGGGATGACTTTGGCATCGCTCCCTGACTGGCTCGCCGGTTCTCCCCTGTCAGGCAGGCTCCCCTTGCGCACTCTCTGCCTGGCGCTGCTGCTCTGGTTGCTGCCGACCTGCGTCATGGCCGCCCCCGGCAGCATTCGTGCCTGCATGGAGAACAGTGATTCGCCTCCCTGGTTGCTGATGTCCGGCGAGGGGATAGTGCAGTTCCACCTCAAGGAGGTGGCAAACCGGATCGGGCACCCCATCATTCTCACCCCCCTTCCCTGGAAACGCTGCCTCTCCCTCGTCAGCCAGGGCCAGCTCGATGCCGCCGTCAAGCTGAGCTACAGCGAAGAGCGTGCTCGCACCATAGGGGTCTATCCCATGCGACACGGGGCACCTGATCCCGCCAAGCGCCTGCTCACCGAGAGCTACAGCCTCTACCAGCCAAAAGGCGGACAGGTTCGCTGGGATGGCCGGCAGCTCGTCGCCCATGGCGTCATTGCGGCGCAGTCCGGTTTCTCCATCGTCGCCCAGCTGCAGGAGAGCGGTGTCAGGGTGGATGACTCCAGCAGGGAACCACTGATCCTGCTCAAGAAGGTCGCGATGCAGCGCGCCGTTGCCGCCGCCCTGCAAACCGGGGTCGCAGAACGGACCCTGGCCGCCCACCCGCAGTTGCAGGCCACACTCGAGCGGATCACCCCTCCCCTGGTCGAAAAACCCTACTACCTCATCTTCTCCCACCCCTTCCATCAAGCCCACCCCGATCTCAGCCAACAGGTGTGGGACGAGATTGAGGAGGTGCGACACTCCGCAGCCTATGCCCGCTTCGTCACAGGCATGGCGTCACCGGGGACCCCCTAACCCCAGACCCGCTCCTCAGCCCTGCTCGCGGCACAGGGCAAGCCAGGCCTCGGCGGTGCGGGAGAGGTAGCGATCCCCTGGCCAGATCACCCCGAGTCGCCAGCTCAGCGCCGGGGCCAGAGGGCGCAACACCAGCCCATCCGGCGTCAGCCGCCGGCAGATGGGCTCTGGCAGGAAGGCGACCCCCATGCCGCTTCGCACCATGGCGGTGAGAAAGTCCCACTGGCTGCTGCGGGCCGCCACCTGGGGCACGAACCCGGCTTGCTCGCAGGCCTGCTCCAGCCGCTCGCTCAGGGTGAAGGCCTGGGTATAGAGCAGGAAGGGTTCGTCCCGCAGAGCCTCCAGCCGGATCTCGCCCCCCTCGCGCCAGCGGGGCAGGTCCGGCAGCACCACCCGGATGGGGTAACTGTCCAGATCCAGGGCGCAGAGGGCCCCCTCTTCCCTGGTCGGCAGCATGGTGATGGCGAGATCCAGCTCCCCCGCCAGCACCGCCTGCTCGATGCGCCGCCCGCCATATTCGACGATGGAGAGCTCCACACCGGGGTAGCGGCTGCGATAGGTACGAATGAGATCCGCATAGACATGACCCACCATGGGCGGGATGCCAAGGGCAAGACGCCCGGATTGCAGGCTCTGCAGATCCGCCAGCTCCGCCTCCAGCTGCTGCATCTCCGCCAGGATGGTCTGGGCCCGATTGAACAGCACCTGGCCGCTGTCGGTCAGGGTGAAGCGGCGGCCGACCCGGCTCAGCAGGGGCTGGCCCAGCTCCTCTTCCATGTTGCGGATCATTTTGCTGATGGTGGGCTGGGTGACGAACAGCTTCTCGGAGGCGCGGGTGAAGCTCTGCTCCCGCACCAGCTCGACGAAGTAACGCAGGGCTCGAATATCCATGGTGCTCTCTTGACGGGGATGGCTGGCTAAATCATGCCTCTTTGGCATGATTTTGATAATTTAAATTCATTTTTTGCAGGTTTGGTCCCTCTCTATACTGTGAGCAGGTTCACAGAAAGACGCTTGCCATGAAAACCCTCTGCCTTCGCTGGTTGCAAACCCCCTTCCAAATCGCCCTGCTGGCGGCCATCTGGTTGCTGGCCGACATCGCAGTGCGCACCTTGCACCTGCCCCTGCCCGCCAACCTCACCGGCATGTTGCTGCTGCTGGTCTGCATCCTGCTCGGGGTGGTCAAGGCCCAGTGGTTCAGTGCCGGGGCCCGCTGGCTGCTGGCGGAGATGCTGCTCTTCTTCGTCCCCGCCGTGGTGGCCGTGGTCAACTATCAGGAGCTGCTGCTGCAGGAGGGGTGGCGCATCATGGTGGTCCTGATCGTCAGCACCGTGCTGGTGCTCGGCACCACGGCGCTGGTGGTGGACAGGGTCTATCGCCTCGAGCTGAAGCTGGCCCGCCGGAGTCGCCGCCATGTCTGACACCCTGCTCGGCCTGCTCTGCTTCGCCCTGACCCTGCTCTTCTACTACGCCAGCAAGTGGCTCTATGGCAAAAAGCGCATCCTGCCCCTGATGCCGCTGCTGCTGGCCCCCACCCTGCTGGTGGCCGTGGTGATGTTGTTCCACATTCCCTACCGGGACTACATGGCCGAATCCCACTGGCTGCTCTGGCTGCTGGGCCCTGCCACCGTCGCCTTCGCGGTGCCCGTCTACGAGAATCGCCAGCTGATGCGCCGCCACTGGCTTTCCCTCTCGGTCGGGGTCGTGGCGTCCGTGGTGATGGCGGTGGGCAGCACAGTGCTGCTGGCCCGCTGGCTCAACCTCTCCGAGCTGTTGCAGCGCAGCATGGCCATGAGATCCATCACCACCCCCTTCGCGGTGGAGGCGACCCGTTCCGTGGGTGGCAACGCCGATCTCACCGCTCTGTTCGTGGTGCTGACCGGCGTCATCGGCATGGCGGTGGGAGAAAGCGTGCTCACCGTGCTCGCCATCCGCAGCCGCCTAGGCAAAGGCGCGGGCTTTGGTGCCTCGGCCCACGGGGCCGGGACAGCCAGGGCCTATCAGATGGGCAACGAGGAGGGGGTGGTCTCCAGCATGGTGATGATGATCGCCGGCATGGCCACCGTGCTGCTCGCCCCCCTCCTGGGCCGGCTGTTCTGGTAACTCCGCCACCCGATAACAGAAGAGGCGCCCTGGGGCGCCTCTTCTCATTGCATCGTGTCACGCAGCCTCAGAGGCTGGCGCAGATCTGCCAGAGATCGTACTGGATGGCGGCGGCCGTCACTTCCCGGCCCGCTCCCGGCCCCTGGATCACCAGGGGGTTGGTGCGATAGCTGTCGCTCTCGATGGCGAACACGTTGTCGCAGGGCAAGAGGTTGGCAAACGGGTGATGGGGCTCCAGCGCCTCCAGCCCGACGCGGGCCTTGCCGTCGTGCTCGAAGCGGGCGACATAGCGCAGCACCTTGCCGACCCGGCGCGCCCCCTCGAACGCGGTCAGGATGGGATCGTCCAGCTCCTTGAGCCTGTCCATGAACTGATCCGCACTCACCTTGCGCAGGGCCACCGGCACCAGGTTCTCCAGTTCGATGTCGGCGGAGTCGAGTTCGAAGCCCGCCTCCCGCGCCAGGATGAGCAGCTTGCGGCGCACATCCTGACCGGAGAGATCCTCCCGGGGATCCGGCTCGGTCAGGCCGTGTTGCCACGCCTCGTCCACCAGTTCGGAGAAGGGGCGAGTGCCGTCATACTGCTGGAACAGCCAGGAGAGGGTGCCGGAGAAGATGCCGGAGACCCCCTGGATGCGGTCACCGCTCTGACGCAGCATCTGGATGCTGGACTGGATGGGCAGCCCGGCCCCCACGGTGGCGTTGTAGCGCCACTGCACCTGATGGTCGCGGCAGGTCTGCTTGATGCGCTGGTAAAACTCGCTGTCGGCGGCACCGGCAAACTTGTTGGCGGCGATGATGTGGATGCCGAGCTGGGCAAAGTCCGGGTAGTAGCGGCTCACCGTCTCGCTGGCGGTCATGTCGAGCGCGATCAGGGAGTCAAAACTGTGCTGCTCCAGCTGGGAGAGCAGCTCCGGCCAGATGAGTGGCTTGGGATGGAAGTTGTCCTGTACCTTGAGGGGATCCAGCCCCTCTTCGTCCAGCAGCCCGCCCTTGGAGTCGAAGACCCCGTAGAGGGTGAGCGCCAGATTGAGCTCATGCTCGAGGCGCGCCTTCTCGCGGGCATAGAGCCCCAGCCAGTGACCGCCGATATTGCCTTTGCCGAACACCACCAGCCCGACCCGGGTCGGGCGGCTGAACAGGGCACTGTGCAGAGCGATGAGCAGCGGCTCCAGCACGATCTGGCGCAGCACGGCCACCAGGCTCAGGCCGTCTTTGGCCACCTGCACGAACTCCAGAGGCTGATCCGCCAGCAGCTGGTAGAAACGGTGGCACTGCTCGGCATTGTCGGTGACGCCGGCCCCCACCAGGGCGACCAGGCTGAACCCCTCCTTCTGGATGAGACCGGTAAAGTTGCCCTGCAACTGGAAGTCACGGAGCACCTCGAAGGCCCCTTGTGCCACCTCCAGGGTGTAGGCCAGACGCAGGACCCGCCGATCCGGCTGGCGCTGCAGGGTGAGCGGATGGAGGCGATGGCGGGCCAGATGGGCCTCGATGGCCGCCACTGTCTGCTCAAAGTCCGTCTGCGGCAGCACCTTGAGCTCGATGAGGGCTATCTGATCCACCGAGGAGACGATGCGGGCACCGCCGGAGCGGGGCGCACGGCGCAGGATGTGGGTGCAGCCTTCGTCCGGATTGTAGCTGCAGCGCAGGGTGAGGCGCTGACGGCTGTCGGCCACCGGCTGCAGGGTACGCGAATGCAGCACAGAGGAGCCCAGGCGCGCCAGCTCGTTGGCCTCGGCCAGGCTCAGGCGCTCCAGCAGACGCGCCTCTTTCACCCGGCGCGGGTCGGCACTGTAGACCCCGGCCACGTCGCTCCAGATGGTGGTGGACTCGCCGTCCGCCAGCGCCGCCAGGAGGCTGGCACTGTAGTCGGAGCCGTTGCGTCCCAGCAGCAGGGAACGCCCCTCCATGTCGGCGGCAATGAAGCCGGTCACCACGATGCGACCGGCGTGCTCGGCCAGGCGGGCCTTGAGCAGCTCGCTGGAGAGGGCGGTATCCACCTTGATGAGGGCGCCGTCTTCTGCGCGCAGGAAGCTGCGAGCATCGAGCCAGGCGGCCGCCTCACCCCGGCTGGTGAGCAGGGCAGCCAGCAGGCGGGCGGACCACACCTCGCCAAAGGCGAGCAGGCCGTTGCGCTCGAAGCGGTCAAACTGCCCCTCCAGGGTCTTGGCGATCAGCTGCATGTCGTCCGTCAGTTGCTGGCTCAGATCGAGGTGAAGCTCCCCTTCCAGCAGGCCGTCGATCAGGCTCTGCTGATAGGCGTGCAGGGCGGTGATGGCTTCGCCTGCGGCCTCATCCCCCGCTTCCGCCAGCTCCACCAGCTGGATCAGCCGGTTGGTGGTCTTGCCTGCGGCGGAGACCACCACCAGCTCGTTGCCCCCCACCTGTTGCTCGACGATGCTGGCGACCCGGCGATAACAGACCGGATCCGCCAGGCTGCTGCCGCCGAACTTGTGTACATGGCGCCGCTTGAAGACTGCCTCTGTTGCCACCACACACTCTCCTTGTTGTTGTTCCATTACTTCACCTGCTCTGCCTGTTGTGCCAACTGCGCCTGTTCAAACCCCTGGGCCAGATCGGCCACCAGATCCTCACCGTGTTCGATCCCCACCGACAGGCGCAGCAACTGGGCACTGATACCCGCCGCCTGCTGGGCCGCAGGGGTCATGGCCCTGTGGGTCATGCTGGCCGGATGGGCCACCAGACTCTCCACCCCGCCGAGGGACTCCGCCACCGAGAAGAGGCGCAGCCCCGCGAGGAAGGCGCGCAGCCCCGTCTCGTTGCAATCGAGCTCAAAACTTAGCATGGCGCCAAAGCCGGACTGTTGACGGCGCGCAATGTCGTGGCCTGGATGGCTCGGCAGGCTGGGGTGATAGATCCGCTTGACCAGCGGCTGCTGCTGCAAGAAGGCGAGGATGCGATCCGTGTTCTCCTGATGGGTGCGCAGGCGCGGAGCCAGGGTGCGCAGGCCCCGCAGGGTGAGGTAGGAGTCAAAGGCACCGGAAGTGAGCCCCAGGCAGTTGGCCCACCACACCAGGGAGTCGGCAAGAGCCTGATCCTTGGCGATCGCCACACCCCCTACCACGTCGGAGTGGCCGTTGATGTACTTGGTGGTGGAGTGGACCACCACGTCGGCACCAAGGGCCAGGGGCTGTTGCAGCAAGGGGGAGAGGAAGGTGTTGTCCACCACCACCTGGGCCCCCACCTCGTGGGAGGCCTCGGCGATGGCGGCGATGTCCACCACCCGCAGCAGCGGATTGGAGGGGGTCTCCACCCACACCAGTGCGGGTTTCTGGGCCAGCGCGGCGGCCAGCGCCCCCTCGTCTCCCTGATCCACGAACTGCACCTGGTAGTGGCCCTTGGCCGCCAGATACTCGAACAGGCGCCAGGTACCGCCGTAGCAGTCGTGGGGGGCGATCAGCAGATCCCCCGCCTTGAGCAGAGCCGTGGTCACCAGGTGAACGGCCCCCATGCCGGTGCCGGTCACCACGGCGCCGGCCCCCCCTTCCAGGGCCGCCAGGGCATCCGCCAGATTGGTGCGGGTCGGGTTGCCGGAGCGGGCATAGTCGTATTGACGGGGCTCGCCAAAGTCGGCAAAGGTGTAGTTGCTGGAGAGGTAGATGGGGGGCACCACGGCACCGTGCTGCGTATCTGTCTCAATCCCGGTGCGTACCGCCAGGGTGGCCTTGTGGGTCATGTCACTCTCCTTGATGGGTTGCCGGAGCCGGTCCGCCTCGTGGGTCGTCCAGCCCCGCTCTCATTTTCGCTGGCCGGACTGCCGGCCCATGGTGCACCACACTACGCCACCTTAAAAAAGCCGTCAACACTTCTAGACGTCTAAATGGCTTTGCTGTTGGATTGCCATTGAATTCCTTAAGGGTTAAAATCCGCGCTCACGGCCAAACGACTACAGGTGGAACATGGGTACAGAGTGGAACGGCGACTACGTCAGCCCCTATGCAGAGCACGGCAAGAAGAGCGAACAGGTCAAGAAGATAACCGTCTCGATCCCGCTCAAGGTGCTGAAGGTGTTGACCGATGAGCGCACCCGTCGCCAGGTGAACAACCTGCGTCATGCGACCAACAGCGAGCTGCTCTGCGAAGCCTTCCTGCACGCCTTCACCGGCCAGCCGCTGCCCTGTGACGACGACCTGCGCAAGGATCACCCGGACAGCGTCCCCGCCGAGGCCCGCGCCATCATGGAAGCCCTTGGCAAAGAGATCGAAGACTTCGACGCCGAGTAATGCGGCTGCCCATGGCAAACGATGCATCCCTTTCAATGACGCGGCCCGGTGCCGCGTCATGCTTATCTGCCGCCTCCCCCTTCAGCCTGCGTCACTACCAGAGCGACATGCAGAGCCACAGTCATGACCACGCCCAGCTGGTGATCCCCCTCGTCGGCCCCCTCGAGATCGAGGTGCAGGGCCTGGGGCGGCGGCTTGCGCCCGGCTTTGCCTGCATCATCGCCCCTGGCCTTCGCCACGACTACGCCGCCGACCCGGCGCACGTGTTTCTGGTGCAGGAGAGTCACTGGCTGCCGGCCGCCCTGGGGGACCACCCCTTCGTCGAGCTGGATGAGGCCCAGCGCCACTACCTCGCCTTCCTGCACCGCATGGTGGCCGAGGGGCGCCACGTGGCCGGCATGGATCAGGTGTGGCTCGGGCTGCTGACCGAGGGACGCGGCATGGGCCCCGCCGTCGCTCCCCGCATAGCCCCTCGTATCGCCAAGGTGCAGCGTCATATGGAAGCCCACCTCGCAGACCCCCTCACCAACGAGGAACTCGCCGCCATCGCCTGCCTCGGCCTGAGCCAGTTCAAACACGCCTTTCGCCAGCAGGTGGGCACGAGCGTCTCCCACTACCTCAGGATGCGGCGTATGGCGCTGGCCCGCACCCTGCTCGCTCGCACCCGGCTGCCCGTCGGCGAAGTGGCCAGCCGCTGCGGCTATCAGAACCAGGGAGCCTTTGCCGAGCGCTTCCTGGCCGAAACCGGACTGACCCCTTCCCTCTGGCGCCGGCAAAACGGCTGCCTGCCGTAATCGGTCGGCTCTTTGCCGAAGACAATCCCCGGGCATTCGAGGCATGCTGAGGCTCATGCAAGGTATGGGCAACGAGGAGCCAAGATGCAGACCATAAGCTGGCAGGATTTCGAGATGGTGGAGCTCAGGGTGGGCACCCTGGTGCGGGTCGAGCCCTTCCCCGAGGAGCGCCGCCCCGCCTACAAGGTGTGGGCGGATTTCGGCCCCGAGCTCGGGGTGCGCAAGAGCAGCGCCCAGATCACCGACCTCTATCGACCGGAGGATCTGGTGGGCCGCCAGATCGTCGCCGTGGTGAACTTTCCCCCCAAGCAGATAGGCCCCATCCAGTCGGAGTTTCTGCTGACCGGCTTCTATCGCCCGGATGGCGCCGTGGTGATCGTCATCCCCGAGCAGGCGGTGGAGAACGGCGCCAAGCTGGGGTGAGACACGGCAAGGCAACCAGAAAGCAGAAGCAAGAGAGGCGACCCCCGGGGTCGCCTCTCTTGTTTGATGCTGACGGCCTGGCTTATTTCAGCAGGCTGAACAGCAGGGCCGAGACCGCCAGGGCACCGGTCAGCAGGATGAAGCCGTTGACCCAACGGTGACGGAAGCGGGCCAGCGCCTCCACCTTGTAGATGGCCACCACCGGCATGATGAAGAGGATCATGGCGATGACGGGGCCGGAGAGGGTCTCCATCAACCCCAGAATGCCCGGGTTGATGATGGCGGCGCCCCAGATGGCGAAGAACATCAGGGCGATGCCGAGCTTGTCCGCCTTCGCCAGCGGCAGGCCGGTGGGCTTGGCGATCAGGCTTTTCAGGCTCTCGCGGGCACCGAGGAAGTGGCCGAGGAAGGAGGAGCTGATGGCGATGAAGGCGATGAGCGGCCCCAGGGTCACGATCACCGGGTTGTCGGTGATGTTGGCGAGATAGGAGAGCACGGAGACGTTCTGGGCCTTGGCCTCGGCCAACTGAGCCGGGGAGAGACTCAGCACGCAGGAGAAGACGAAGAAGAGCACGAAGCCCACCAGCATGACGGTGGTGTTGCGCAGGATCAGGCCGCTCTTGGTTTCGGCCTGCTCCCCGTACTCCCGGCGCTGCACGTTGGCAAAGCCCGAGATGGCGGCGGCGTGGCTGAAGGCGAACACGGTGACCGGCAGCGCCAGCCAGACGGTGTTGAGGAAGCTCGTGCCTTCAAAGGCGGTCACTTCCGGCCACTGCCACTGGGGAATGAGGTAGCAGGAGAGGGCCAGCAGGATAGCCGCCAGCGGGTAGACCATGACGGCGAAGGCCCGCAGCATCGCCTTCTCGCCGGCCAGCATCACGGCGATCATGGCGAACACCAGCACGCCGGAGAGCATCACCCGATCCGGGGAGGCCAGGCCGAGCTGGTTGACCATGAAGCTCTCCACCGTGTTGGTCAGCCCGACGCCGTAGATGAGCAGGATCGGGAAGATGGAGAGGAAATAGAGCGCCGAGATGAGGCGCCCGGCCATCTTGCCGAAGTGCTCCTCGGCCACCTCGGTGAAGTCGGCCTGGGGGCGCGACGACGAGAGCACGAAACGCGCCAGCCCGCGGTGGGCGAGGAAGGTCATGGGACCGGCCAGCACGGCGACGATGATGAGGGGCCAGATCCCCCCCAGACCCAGGTTGATGGGCAGGAACAGAATGCCGGCGCCGACGGCGGTGCCGAACAGGCTGATGACCCAATGGGTGTCGTGGCGACGCCAGCCGGTGCTGGCCATGGTGGAGGGGGAACCGGACAGCTCCCGTGAGACGTCTGCAGATAAACTCATCGATAAATCACTTTTACGTAGTATTAAAATCTAAAAAGATTGTGCTCCTTTAGCATTTAATTCTCAAAAAGGGAGACTGGCAGATCTCACTGGCAAAGCCCTGTTCCACCAGTGAGATTGGGAGGAAATTTCACCCCGGATTATTCGATTAATCCTGACATTAACCAAAAGTTAGGAATATAAAACCAAAATTAAAACCGACGTCGATTTTTTGTTTCGATGAAATGCATGTTTTCAGAATTAAATGAAATTTATGCCAGTACAGCCAGATTGGATGTGATGATCCACTGCCGTTATCGCCATCACTAGCGAATCTCCCTAAAATCCCCGTAACCAGCCAGTGGATCACACCAATGCAATCAGGCGACCCTGTGGTCGCCTGATTGCATTCCCTGCGAGCTGGTCGACCCGTCAGTGGGCCAGAATGCGACCCCAGGCGAGATCCGGGTCCCCCATCACGATGAAGTCCGGGTTCTCCAGCGACTCGGTCTCGTTGTAGCTCAGCGGTTGCAGCGCCAGGCTGAGGATGCGCCCCCCCGCCGCCTCCACTATGCACTGGGCGGCAGCGGTATCCCACTCCCCGGTGGGGCCCAGGCGCACGTAGCAATCCGCCACGCCTTCCGCCACCAGGCAGGACTTGAGGGAGCTGGAGCCGAGCGGGATCAGCTCGTAGTGGATGGCCGGGTTGAGGCGACGGGTCAGGTTCTCCAGTTTCTGGCGGCGGCTGATGGCCACCACCAGGGAGTCTGGCTGATCGTGTTCATGATGGATGGCGCTGATGGGACGGCTCTCGCCGTTCGCCTCCTTGAAGGCGCCGTGACCACGCACCGCCCAGTAGAGCAGATCGGATTCGGGGGCATAGATGACCCCGAGCACCGGGACATTGTCCCGCACCAGGGCGATCAGGGTAGCGAAGTCGCCGCTGCCTGCGATGAACTCACCAGTGCCGTCCAGCGGGTCCACCAGCCAGTACTGGCGCCAGTTCGCACGCTGGCTGAAGGGGATGTCGGCCGCCTCTTCGGTCAGCACGGGGACATGGGGAGTGAGCGCTGCCAGCGCCTGTTTGAGGTAGGCATCGGCAGCAAGATCGGCACTGGTGACCGGGGTCGCATCCTCCTTCAACTGGCGTTCGAACTGACCGCCGCGATAGATCTCGTGAAGGATCCTGCCCGCCTCACGGGCGATCTCCTTGACCTCGGGTATCCAGGCCAACAACTCCTGCATGGTGCTTACCTCTGCCTCTGATTACCAAACAGACCCTCTGCGGGCTAATTTCCCTGCTCCGCCAGCCATTTGCTGGCCAGCAGCAGGGCACTGATGCTGCGCGACTCGGTGAAGTCCGGTCGTGCCAGCAACTCGTCGATCCGGTTGAGGGGCCAGGGGATCACCTCGAGAGGCTCGGGCTCGTCACCGACCCGCTGCTCGGGGTAGAGATCCCGCGCCAGCAAGATGTCCATCCGGCTGGAGAAATACCCCGGCGCCAGCGACACCTGCTTGAGCAGGGTCAGGCTGCTCGCCCCGAAGCCCGCCTCCTCCATCAGCTCCCGGTTGCCCGCCTCGAAGGCATTTTCACCGGGGTCTATCAATCCCTTGGGGAAACCCAGCTCGTAGGAGTGGGTGCCCGCCGCGTACTCGCGCACCAGCAGCAGGGTGTGGGCATCGAACAGGGGCACCACCATGACGGCACCCCGGTTGCCGCCGCGCATCCGCTCGTAGACCCGCTCCTCGCCGTTGGAGAATTTCAGGTGAAGGGACTCCACCTTGAACAACCGGCTCTCGGCCACGATCTCGGCCTTGAGGATCTCCGGCTTGCTCTTGTCATGGGCCATGGTCTCGACACTGAGGTGGACGGGATTGCGCTTGTGGGGATCGCTCATCGGGGGCTGACTGCTCGTTAAAAAATCGTGTTTCAAGAGTAAACGACTCCCCTGCCGAACACCACGGGGCAAAGAGGGGAAAGATGCCTGAAAAATCCGTTATAATGCGCCCCGTTTTTCCCATCACCACAGACATCGCGAGGCCCCATGTCGACTCCCCTGCCCTGGCACCAGATTGATACCGTGTTGCTCGACATGGATGGCACCCTGATCGATCTCCATTTTGACAGCCACCTGTGGCAAACCCTGGTGCTGGCGCGCTACGCCGAGCGACTCGGCCTGCCGCTGGCCGAGGCGAAGGCGCAGATAGACACCCACTATCATGCGGTCAACGGCACCCTCGACTGGTACTGCGTGGATTACTGGACCCGGACGCTCGGGCTCGACATCCGCGCCCTCAAACAGGAGATCCTGGAGAAGATCCAGTGGCGCCCCAACGTCATTCCCTTCCTGGCCGCACTCAAGGCCGCCGGCAAGCAGGTGGTACTCTTCACCAATGCCCATCCCGCCAGTCTGTCGGTGAAGGATGCACGCCTCGGCCTCGCCCAGCACCTCGATCTGATGGTGAGCACCCATGAGCTCGGGTGGTCGAAGGAGAGCCAGCACTGCTGGCAGGCACTGGCCGAGCGGCTGGCGTTCGACCCGGCCCGCACCCTCTTCGTGGATGACAGCGAGCGGATCCTGGCCGCCTCGGCCGAGTTCGGCATCGCCCACCAGCTCGGCATCCGTCACCCCGACAGCCAGATGCCGCCGCTCACCTTCCAGCACTTCCCGGCGCTCGACGACTACGCCGACCTGCTCCCTCTCGGCGCCTGACACGCACAAGGCCCTCTTCACGAGGGCCTTGTCACATCAGCTCAACAGCCTGCCGAGCGCATACCGTTCATGAAAGCCCTCAGGCCGCATCGCGCGGGGCCAGCACCCCCATGCCAGCCAGGTAGTCGAGGGCGCTTGGGGTGAAGCCAACCTCCGTGAGGTGCGCCGCCGTGAAAGGGGCTGCATGCAGAGGCAGGCCGCGGCTCACCCGTTCCATCCAGTCCGGATTGCCAAGGGCCGCCGTGCCCACCGCCACCAGATCGGCGCCGCCGGCCAGAGCCCGCTCCGCCGAATCTGCGTCGCTAATCTTGCCCGCCACCATGAGCGGCACCCGCCCGGCCAACCCGACCCTTACCGCCTCCAGCAGGGCGCCGCCGTCGGGATCCCCCGCCACCGCCTTGAAGCTGTCCCCCATGGAGAAGTGCAGGTAGTCGATCCCCTCGTTCGCCAGCAGGTGCGCCACCGCCAGCTGATGGGCCAGTTCGATGCCTTGGATATGGGCATAGCTCTCGGGGGAGAGACGCACCCCGACCAGGAAACCCCGGGGTAGACGGGCGCGAATGCCGCGCACTATCTCCACCAGGATCCGCGCCCGGTTCGCGAGGCTGCCACCCCAGCGGTCGGTGCGCCGGTTGTGCAGGGGGTTGAGGAAGTTGCAGAGCAGGAAGTGGTGGGCTGCGTGCAGCTCGACCCCGTGCAGGCCGGCGCCATGGGCCCGCTCCGCAGCGCTCACAAAGGCGTCAATGAGCGTCAGAATCTCCTCCTCGCTCAGCCCCTTGACCCCGAGGGGGTAACGCCCGCCCGGCGCCAGCGCGCACGGGCCGACCGGCGCCCCGTCGTTCAGCTCGGGCAGAGCCCGCATCCCGCCGTGATGCAGTTGCACCACCGCCAGTGCCCCGGCCTGCCGCGCACTGTCGGCCAGGGCCGTGAAGGCCTGCTGCTGGGCGTCCGTCATCAGGGCAGGCTGCCCCGCCCAGCAGCGTCCGCCGGGCCGCACCTGGGTGGCGGCGGCGATGAGCAGGCCGAAGCCGCCACGGGCGCAGCGCGCCAGCCAGTCGAGCTCGGCCTGGCCGGGATCACCGCCTGCGCCGCTCATGTTGTGGGTCAAAGGGGCCAGCACGGCCCGGTTCTTGAGCCGCAATCCGGCTCGCTCGAAGTGGAAGCTGTCGCCCAGTGTCTTGTTCATCGTCCTCTCCCGGGATCGCAATGGTATGGCGGCCACTATAAACCCGGGCTATGAGGATATAATCAGGCACTCAAGCAAAACATTCATTCCCAGCAAGACACAATAGGCCACCCCTCATGAGTCACCACAAGCTCGACACCCTCTACCTGATGCGCCTGCTGGTCGCCATCGTCCGCTGCGGATCCTTCGCGGCGGCGGCGGCCCAGCTCGGTATCACCCCGAGCAAGACGTCAAAAGATCTGCGCCACCTGGAGCAGAGCCTCGGCAGCGTGCTCCTGAGTCGCACCACCCGCCGGGTGCAACTGACCGACGCAGGAGAGCTCGCTTACCGCCAGGCCGACCAGATGATCGCCCTGCACGAGCAGTTGCTGGACGGCCTGCAGCGCCGCCGCTCGGCACTGTGCGGGGAGCTGCGCATCACGGCGCCGGATCTCTGGGGAGAAGTGGTGCTGACTCCGGTGCTGCTGCGCTTTCGCGCCGACCACCCGGAGGTGCGGATCATCGCCGACTTCAGCAATACCCCGGCCGACCTGCTGCGCGACAACCTGCACGTGGCGTTTCGCAGCACTGAGCTCGGCACCCAGCCCTACCTGGCGCGCCCCATCGCGGTGGACGATCTGGTGCTCTGCGCCAGCGCCGACTACCTCGACCGCCACCCGCCCCTCAGCACACCGCAGGATCTGCACCAGCACAGCCTCATCACCCGCAGCCAGGAGTACGGCCGCCACGAGCGCTGGCCCCTGCTTGCCCAGGGGCGCGAGATCCCTCTCGAGGTAGCGGGCGAACTGGCCTTCAGCAGCAAGAAGGCGATTCACCAGGGGATGCGCCAGGGACTGGGGATAGCCCGCCTGCCGCGCTACCTGGTGGCGGCCGAGCTGGCCGAGGGGGTGGTGCGCGAAGTGCTGCCGGACTATCGCCCCAAGGGGGCCCATTTCTACGCCCTCTATACCCAGCGCCGGGCCGAGTCGGCCCTGGTCGGCCACTTCCTCGACTACGTCATCGAGGCGCTCACCCCTTCATGAGCAGATCACCAGGTGGTACTGCTTCTTGCCCCGGCGCAGCAGCAGGTAGCGGCCGAACAGCCGATCGTCGGCGGTGAGCGGCTCATCCCGGCGGATCGCACCGTTGACGCTGACGGCCCCCGCCGCCAGCAGCTCGCGGGCGATCCGCTTCGAGTTGGCCAGGCCGCACTCCACCAGCAGGGTCACCAGATCCGTTTCCCCCTTGATGGGGCTGCTTGGCATGCCATCCTGGGCCAGCTGGGCCAGATCGCTCTCCCCAAGGCGCGCTACCTCGCCACTGAACAACGATTCGCTGATACGTTGCACCGCCGCCAGCGCCCCCTTGCCGTGTACCAGTTCGGTCAGCTCGTCCGCCAGCATCTGCTGGGCCAGCTTGCGCCCCTGCCGCTTCGCATCCTCCGCCTTCAGCGCCTCAATCTCGGCCAGCGGCATAAAGCTGTAGTAGCGCAGAAAGCGGTAGACATCCTCGTCCGCGGTGCCGAGCCAGAACTGGTAGAAGGCGTAAGGGGAGGTGAGCGCCGGGTCGAGCCAGATAGCGCCCCCCTCGGTCTTGCCGAACTTGGTGCCATCGGCCTTGGTGATGAGCGGCAGCGTCATGCCATAGACCTGGGCCTGATGCAGCCGCCGTGTGAGATCCATGCCGCTGGTGATGTTGCCCCACTGGTCGTTGCCGCCGATCTGCAGGGTGCAGCCGAAGCGCTGGTTGAGCACGGCGAAGTCCTGGGATTGCAGCAGGGCGTAGGAGAACTCGGTGAACGAGATCCCCTGATCCGGGCGGGCCAGGCGCTGGCGCACCGATTCGCGGGCCAGCATGGCGTTGACCGAGAAGTGCTTGCCGATGTCCCGCAGAAAATCGAGGGCGGACATCTGCCCCATCCAGTCGGCGTTGTTGACCAGCAGCGGCGCCGCCAGCCCATCGCTCGCCGTCAGCAGGGCGCTTATCTGGGCCGACAGGCTGGCGACCCAGCCTTGCACCGTTTCGGCGCTGTTGAGGGTGCGCTCGCTTGCCTTGAAGCTGGGATCGCCGATAAGGCCGGTGGCCCCGCCCACCAGGGCCACCGGGGTGTGGCCCGCCAGCTGGAAGCGGCGCAGCATCAGCAGTGGCACCAGGTGGCCGATGTGCAGGCTGCCAGCGGTAGGATCGAAGCCGCAATAGACGGTGCGCGGGGTGGCAAGATGGTCGGCCAGCGCCACCGGGTCGGAATTCTGGGCCACCAGGCCGCGCTGGGTCAGCTCATCGAGCAGGTGAGGATTTGTCATGGAGGGCTCCAACAGCAAGAGAAAGAGGGCCATCCTCTCCGTTTGCGGTGCTGGCAGATATGTCCCTCAGGGGACAGTTTTGCCACTCCCGTGCTAGCATCCTGCCATCGTGGGGAAACCATTCCCTGACCCGGAGCCCATCGCCATGCCCCCGTCTCCTGCCACGGATACCCTGAGCCTGACCGCCGCCGTCGATGCCCTGCACGGCAGCGGCTTCCCGGCAGCCCTGGTGCGCCTCATCCAGCAACAGGTGGCGTTCGACTGTGCCCTGCTGCTCGGGGTGGGGCTGCGCCCCGTCTACCTCTACGACAACCTGCATCATCAGCGGGCCCTATTATTCGACCGCTACCTCACACGCCACTTCAGTCAGGATCCCTTCATGCAGGCGCTGGAGCAGGGGCTGGGTGCCGGGGTCTGGACCCTGGCGCAGGTGTCGCGGGGGCGGCTCGACCCCGAGTATCGCCACCACTTCTATCAGGCCACCGGCTGGCAGGAGGAGGTGGGGCTGATCCTGCCGGTGCGCGGCGGCCTCACCCTGATGCTGTTTCTGGGCCGCCTCGACAAGCGCAGCTCCCTCAGCCGTGACGAGCTGACCAGGCTGGAGGCACTGTTCCCGCTGGTCCACTCCCTGTGTCGCCAGCACTGGCGGGAAGAGACACCCCGCCTGGCCCGCAGCCCGGCCAGGTCAGATGGCACTGACCTCAAGGGAGCCGTGGAGCAGGCTATCGCCAGTGTGGGGGGAGATCAGCTAACCCGGCGGGAGCGCCAGGTGGCGGGTTTGCTGTTGCAGGGGCTGGATACCGAGGCCATTGCCGGTGCGCTCGGCATCGGCTGCGGCACGGTGAAGAATCACCGCAAGCATCTCTACGCCAAGTTGAACCTGCACTCCCGGGCCGAGCTGTTCAGCTTCTTCCTCAATCACCTCATCACGGCGCCAGCCGGCGCGCCCCTATAACGACACCACCCCGCCGGGGCGGGGTGGTTCAAACCATGGGCAACGCCGTCAGATGCGGCCCTGATAACGCAGCGGGAAGCGCCCCTGCCCATCGGGCTGGCCGAGGAAGGGGAGCCCCTGTTTCATCTGGTCCGGCAGCTCGGGACCCGGTTTCAGGGTGCCCTGGAACAGGTACTGGCGATTGGCCTGCAACTCCAGCTTGCCCAGCACCTGCACCGCCTCCGAGCCCTGCTTGATCTCGGCCACCAGCCGGGAGTCGAGACAGGTGAGCGTGATCTCGGGATCCCCCAGGGCCAGCTTGCCCGCCGGGGTGTCCGCCTGTGCGTCATACCAGTGAAGATCCCCGTAAAGGTTGTCGCACCAGGGATTGCCCTGGGCAAACTGGTCGATCTTGAGCTGCAACTGACCCACCGCCGTCAGCGGGAAGGGAGGTCTCATCGGCACCCGCTCCAGCACCCAGGGGGCCGGTGCATTCAGGGTGATGTCGCGCCCGAAAGCGGCACCGTTCCAACCCAGGATCCCCTGCCCGTTGAGTCCGCTGCGCTCGCCAAAGCGCACCGACACCTCGGGTGCCAGCCGCAGCAGGGACCAGCCATCGAGATCCCAGCGCAACTGGGTGAGGGACTCGCTGGCATATTGCACCCGGGCGGCCTGACCGCTCCAGAGGGTGCCGCTCACCCCCTCCAACCGCACCAGATTGGGGGGCAGCGGCAGATGGCGCACCACCAGGGATGCTGGCAACTGGGCCAGCAGGAAACCGAGATAGGCCAGCAGGAAGAGACTGGCGATCACTATTTTTCGCTTCATTGGGAACGACTCAACTGCAAACGTCTGACCTTGACCAGCCCGGGGGCCAGCCCCTCGCGGGCCAGCTCGATGATCTGCACCTGGACGCCGTATTGATCCGAGAGGGTCGCAAGCCAGATCAGCAGATCATCGAACGGCACCGTGTCTATCCATACCTGCAGCTCCTGACCCTGGGGCTGCAAGCGGGCAATCTTGATCTTCTGGTTGAAGGCGGTGCGGTTCACCACGCCGTCCAGGGTACCGCCGGTATCGATCTGGCGCCCCTGTCCCCCCTGCATCGCCAGCACCTCCTGTCCCTTCTCCTTGAGCCAGGCCAGGGTCTGCTGCTGGTTCACCACCTGCCGCTCGCGCTCGGCAATGCGATTTGCCACCGGCTGCCAGATCGCCCAGTAGAAGAGCCCGATGAGCAGTACGCTGCCCCCCACCGCCACCAGCCGCTGCTCGCGGGCACTGATGCCGCGCCACCAGCTCTGCAGTTTGTCCATCATGACGACCTCCCCTTGAGCACCAGCGCCCCTTCGACCTTGCCTTCGGTGCTTCGCACCTCACCCTGCTGCACCTCGAAGCGCTTGCCCGCCAGCTCGCGGAAACGTTCGATCTCGGTGAAGCCGGGGGCCGTCACCTGCAACCTCAGCTCGCCCCGGGCTGCATCGAAGCGCAGCACTTCGGGCTTGAGGCCGGGCACCTCGGCAAACACCGGGGCCAGCTCGGTCAGGAGCAACAGGACGCCATCCTGGGGAGCCTGCCCCAACTGCTGGAGGTGCTGGGTCATCTGGCTGCGCACGTTGACGATGCGCGTCTCCCCCGGGAAGATCCGGGTGTAGACCTGCCGGATCTCCGCCTTGAGGGCCTTGTCCTGTTCCGCCAGCTGGTGCAGATGCACACCGCGCTGCACCAGGGCCACCAGCAACAATACGCCTGCCAGCACCGCCACCTTGCGCCACTGCAACCAGTAGCGGGCGTATTCGGTCTGGGGACGATAGGGCCCCTGCAACAGGTTGGCCTGGCAGGTCAACGCCCCTTTCGCCAGCAACAGCATGGGCAGTTCCGGGTCAGCCCCCTGCCAGTTGCCCGCCGCCATGGCGGGGATGGGAGTATGGCAGTGCAGGGTGACGGGTTCGGTCTGCGCTGCCAGCAGCATGGCCAGCAGGGATTCCTCCGCCACTATGCCCTGACGGGGGCCCTGACGGACCAGCCACTCCTCCCCCAGCTGCAGGGCTGACCAGCCATCGGCGACGAGCGGCAGTGCCAGCACGTCGGGCAGCAGGTGCAGGGTCTTGAGCCCTGCCTGCTCCAGCCAGCCGAGCCAGGAGTGCATCTTCCCCTTGTCCACCGCCATCAGATCCACCTCGCGGCCCTGATGGCCGAGCACCACCAGGTGCAGATCGTCCACGTCTGAGGCGATCTGCTCCTCCAGCAGATAGGGCAGGGCCGCCGCACTCTGGCGGCTGTATTTGCCCGGCAGATTGACCCGCCGGAAGATAAGATCGCTGCCGGGCACCAGGGTCACCACGGGGCGACCACCGGCACGCTCCTGCAGCTCGCCGAGGGCGTGCGCCGAGGCCAGGATGCCGGAGGCGATGATCTCCTGCTCCTGCGCCGACCAGACCAGCCAGTGCACTGGCTGCTGCGCATTGGTCCCCAGACGGATGACCAGACTCTCGCTCACTAATGTCTCTCCTGCCATGCCCGCTCCTCCCTCAGGGGGGCGGGCGCACAGCCATGGGTTGCAGTCCAATCGGGGGATGCGCAGGGCAGCTGAAACCGCCCCACGCCCCCTTGTTATTCGGCGCCGCCGCTCAGGCGACGCAGCATCACCAGCTTGTTGTCCTTGCCACGCTGGAAGACGGTCTCAAGCCTGGCGCGGGCCTCCCCCACCTCCGCCAGCAGGCGGGCCTCGAAGAAGCTGCTCTTGATGTCCAGGGCGCCATCCAGCCCGGTGATGGCACCCGGCTGAACCTGCAACTGCTCCGTCATCTCCTGCTTGTTCTTCCACCCCTTCTTGGGGCGGCTGGTCAGCACCCGCTTGGCATCGTCCAGCCCGATCTTCCCCTGGTAGAGCCCCACCAGCAGGGCCGCCTGCTCCGGCCGGATGGTGTTGATGTTCACCACCAGCTTGTCATTGGGCAGGGAGCACACATAGGGGGCCAACCGGGCGTACAGGCTGGCGCTCACCCCGCGCACCGCCCGCAATTCGTCGGTGCCCAGCATCCGCTGGTTAGCCACCAGGTAGGGGGGATTGAGTCCCTCGTAGTAGGCATCCTCGGCCCCGTTGCTCGAGACCAGCTGGGTATCCTTGTCGGTCCAGTCGCGGATGGCGTCCGTCAGCTGTACCGCTTCGTAATCATCCACCTCGAGCTGGGCGAGCAGGGCCCGGAACACCTTGAACTGGTAAGGTTGGGCCTCGAGATCGTCGCCGTTCTCCCCCTCCTTGAGGGGCACGCTCAGGCTGTTGAGGTTGAAGCAGGATTGCAGATCCCGCACCCGGCCCGAGAGAGTGCCATCCTCCACCGGGAAGACCCCGTCCTCCCGCGCCCAGTTCTGTCCCAGACTCACCCGATCCGGGTCATCCTTGAAGTCCTGGTTCAGCACCTTGATCACCAGGGCCTCCGCCGACATGGCATACCACCAGGCCTGCTTGCCCAGGGTGAGGTTGGCGGTGCGACGCAGCTCCAGTTGCAGGCGGCCGCTCATGTTGCTGGCGACGATCACCATCACCGCGAGGATGAGCAACACCACCAGCAGGGCCATGCCCCCCTGGCGGCCCAGTGTAGTGCGGGATCGGCCCCGGCCGCGCTTAATTGCCATTGTCCGCCCTCTGACCGCCAGCGCCGATCAGGAACTGGCGACGTCGAATAGTGCCGTCATCCTCCGTGACGGACAGGGGAGAACGACGATCAGTTACCATTCTCTGCCCTCTGGCCACCGGCTCCGATCAGGAACTGGCGACGTCGAATAGTGCCGTCATCCTCCGTGACGGACAGGGGAAAACGACGATCAGTTACCATTCTCTGCCCTCTGGCCACCGGCTCCGATCAGGAACTGGCGACGGATGGTGCCGTAGTCTTCAAGCTCCAGCTCCACCGCCAGCCCGTAGGGCAGCAGGTCGCGCTGGGTCCACTCCTCCTTCCACTGTCCCTTGTCGTAGAAATAGAGGCGCAGCGCCGTCACGCCGGTCAGCACGGGCTGAATGCGCGGCTCGGTGCCAATGGCCGGATCCGGATAGAGGTAGCTCAACCGCTCCAGGGTCTGCCCCTTGAGACGCCAACCCACTCGTTGCAGGCCGGAGCGCGGCAGTATGCCGTCCGGATTGAGCCAGCCGCCGCGAATGAAGGCCATGCCCCAGTCGTCGCTCTGCTGGCCGAAGCGGGACGCCGCCAGCAGCACCTTGTTGTTCTCGCCGTCGATGCGACCGCTGCGCGGCACCATCTGGGTGACGTCCCGCTCCAGCAGGCTGAAGGCGAGCTGAAGCTCCGAGAGGCGGGCCTCCTTGCGCTTGGCCACCTCGTCGCTGGTCAGCACCCCTTGCAGCACCTGATAGGCCCCCAGGCTCAGGGTGGCGAAGATGGCGATGGCCACCAGCATCTCAAGCAGGGTGAAGCCGCGGTGGCACGATGGGTGGGTGTTGCTCTGGATCATCGGCTGACACCGGCTCCGGATCATGGACGCACGTTGATGAATGTTCATCGGCTGAGATAGGTCCGGATCATGGCCACCGGACTGTCGGCCTTGGGCGCGGTGCGCACTTCCATGTCCAGCGCCCTGAAGTTGCTGTCCGCCGTGGCGACGCCGCGATAGCGCCAGTACCAGGTCTGCCCGGCCATCTCCTCGTCCCCTTCCACCCAGCTGTCTCCCGGCCACTTGCCTTCGAGCTTCTGCTGCACCAGCTGATTCTCCACCACCCAGGTCGCCAGGGTCTTCTGCTCCAGATAATTGAGGCCGGCCAGGTGTTCGCTCGCGGTCTTCATCACCGCCAGCCCGGCGATGGCAAACACCGCCAGGGCCACCATGACCTCCAGCAGCGTCATGCCGCGCACCCAGGCGGGGCCGCCCGACAGAGCGGTGCGACGCGCTAGAACGCCCCCTGCGGGCCTGGCGCTCTTCATTCTTCTTCCTCTTCATCCTGCAGCAGGGAGAGACGACCGAACTCGTCCCCCCTGACGGTGCGCAGGTAGTGCAGATCCTCGTCCTGCTGGCTCAGGGTCAGCACGAAGGGAGAGAGCTCTCCCCCCGGAAAGACCAGGATCTGGGGTGTCCGCTCGCGCTCGTCCCGACCCTGCTCCTGGCGTTCATCCGACGCAGTACGCCAGTTGAAACCTTCCAGCTCCACCGCCAGGGTCATCCCCTCCGGCAAAGTCACCGGCCCCAGCAACTTGTCACCGGTCAGGGCGCGCCACTTGCGATCCTTGGGATCCCGGGACATAAACTGCCAGCCGTTCTCCTCGACCCGCAGCCCCAGCAGCCTGCCATCCATGACCGAATACTCCTGGGCCTGCTGCAGGGTCGCCATGAAGCGGCGCGCCTGCTTGTCGAGCTCCCGATCCCCCCTGGCGCCCCCCATGCTGAGGGTGACGGCGGTCGCCACCAGTCCCATCAACATGGCGACCAGCAACACTTCCAGCAGGGTAAAACCGGCCTGGTGACGGGCAGAAGAGGCTACCTTCATGCAGGCAGCCCCGGGGTGGCGCAGTGAGCACGACGCGGCGGAATCACTTATTGGAAGTCCTTCAGGTTCCAGTTGCCGATGTCGTCATCGGTCCCGGCTTCGCCGTCCATCCCCATGGAGAAGATGTCGATCTTGCCGAACTGGCCCGGGCTCAGCAGCTGGTACTGGTTGCCCCAGGGATCCTGCGGCAGGCGCTTGATGTAGCCCCCTTCACGGTAGCTGCGCGGCTCAGGGGATGCGGTCGGCTTGTTGACCAGAGCGTCCAGCCCCTGCTCGGTGGTGGGGTAGCGGTTGTTGTCCAGCTTGTACATGTCGAGGGCGTTTTCCAGCGCCACTATGTCGGAGACCGCTTTTTGCTGATCTGCCTTCTCCTTGTTGCCCATCAGGTTGGGCACCACCAGGCTGGCCAGGATCCCCAGGATCACGATGACCACCATCACTTCCAGCAGGGTAAAACCCGATTGACGACGCTTTTGCATGACTGACTCCCTCACGAAATGAGATGGCATGAACCATCAACGATAGATTGTTAAACCTCGATCGTTCGATGACGCCTGTCGGCTAATCGAACCTACGGAGTTGATTGGATTGGTAGGTTCGAATAGCGAAGCGTATTCGAACGTCCGAACCTTACAAATTCACCATGTTGTTGAGCTCCAGGATCGGCTGCAGGATCGACATCACGATAAACAGCACCACCCCGGCCATGGAGACCACCAGCATGGGCTCGAACACCCCGAGGGCGATGTTCACCTGGGTTTCGAACTCCCTGTCCTGGTTGTCCGCCGCCCGCTCCAGCATGCTGTCGAGCTCGCCGCTCTGCTCGCCCGAGGCGATCATGTGCAGCATCATGGGCGGAAAAATTCTGGTTTCATCCAGCGACTTGCGCAGGCTGGTCCCCTCCCGCACCCGCTCGGTGGCCTCACCGATGCGCATGCGGGCATAGTCGTTTGAGAGCACTTCGCCGGCGATCTTCATTCCCTCCAGCAGGGGCACGGCGCTGGCGTTGAGGATGCTCAGGGTGCGGGCAAAGCGGGCGGTGTTGAGACCACGGCTGACCCGACCGATCACCGGCAGGCGCAGTATCACCTGGTGCCAGCGACGGCGGCGCTTGTCGTCGGTCAGCCACCAGCGCCAGATCAGGCCGCCAATGCCAAGGAGCAGCAAGAACCAGAGGCCGTAGTGCTGCAACAGCTCGCTGGTGCCGATGAGGAAACGGGTGGTGCCCGGCAGTTGCTGGCCCATGTGTTCGAACTGGGCCACCACCTTGGGCACCACGGCGGTGAGCAGTATGGAGATGACCCCCACCGCCACCAGAGTGAGGACGATGGGATAGATCATCGCCTGCAGCAGCTTGGTGCGCATGTGCTGGCGCTGCTCGGTGTAATCGGCGAGACGGTTGAGCACCTTCTCCAGGTGACCAGACTTTTCGCCGGCCGCCACCATGGAGCGGAACAGCTGGTCGAACACATGGGGGAAGGCCCCCAGCGAATCGGCCAGGGAATACCCCTCCACCACCTTGCTGCGCACCGTCGCCACCAGGCTGCGCAGGTGGGCCTTCTCGCACTGCTCGGCGACCGCCTTGAGGGCCTCTTCGATGGTGAGACCGGCCCCCACCAGGGTCGCCAGCTGGCGGGTGATGAGGGCCAGTTCTGCGGTGGAGGCACCACGGCGAAACAGCACGAAGCGGTTCGCCTCCCGCTTGGCCTTCTCGGTGGTCTCGTTCACCTCGAGGGGGGTCAGCCCCTGCTCGCGCAGCAGCTGGCGCACCTGGCGGGCGGAATCCCCTTCCAGCACGCCGCTCTTGTTGCGCCCCTTGCCGTCGAGGGCCTTGTATTCAAATGCCGCCATCTCAGTCTTCCCGGGTCACGCGCAGCACCTCTTCGAGGCTGGTCTGCCCCTTGAGCACCTTGTCGATGCCGTCGCGGCGGATGCTGGGGGTGTGACCCCGGATCAGCCGCTCGATGGCGAGCTCGCCGCTGGCGCTGTGGATCGCCTCGCGCACTGCCTCGTCCACCACCACCAGCTCGTGGATGCCGGTCCGGCCGCGATAGCCGGTGTGGTTGCACTGCTCGCAGCCCACCGGACGCCAGATCTGCTGATCCGGCGCAAGCTCGATGCCCATGGCAACACGCTCCTGCTCGGTGACAGGGTGCGGTGCGCGGCAATCCGGGCAGAGAGTGCGCACCAGCCGCTGGGCCAGTACCGCCAGGAGCGACGAGGAGAGCAGGAAGGGCTCGATCCCCATGTCCCGCATCCGGGTGATGGCGCCGATGGCGGTGTTGGTGTGCAGGGTCGACATCACCAGATGACCGGTGAGGGATGCCTGCACCGCGATCTGGGCGGTCTCGAGGTCACGGATTTCCCCCACCATCACCACGTCCGGATCCTGGCGCAGAATGGCGCGCAGGCCCCGGGCGAAGGTCATGTCCACCTTGCTGTTGACCTGGGTCTGGCCCACCCCTTCGAGGTCATATTCGATGGGGTCTTCGACGGTCAGGATGTTGCGATCCCGGGAGTTGATCTCCGAGAGGGCCGCATAAAGGGTGGTGGACTTGCCCGAACCGGTCGGGCCCGTCACCAGGATGATGCCGTGGGGCTTGCGAATGAGTTCGCTGATGATGTTGCGGTTGGCCAGCGTCATGCCGAGCTGCTTGAGCTCGAGGCGCACGTTGTTCTTGTCCAGCAGTCGCAGCACCACCCGCTCGCCGTAGCTGGACGGCATGGTGGAGACCCGCACGTCCACCGCCCGGCCGCCGATGCGCAGTGAGATGCGGCCATCTTGCGGCACCCGCTTCTCGGCGATGTCCATGCGCGACATGACCTTGATGCGCGACACCAGCAGGGAGGCGAGCTTGCGATGGGGGCGCAGGATCTCCCGCAGCACCCCATCGATGCGAAAACGGATCACCAGGGCCCGCTCGAAGGTCTCGATGTGGATGTCGGACGCCTCTTCTTTTATCGCCTCGCTCAACATGGCATTGATGAGGCGAATGATGGGGGCGTCGTCGTCGGCATCCAGCAGATCCTCGCTCTGGGGCAGCTCCTCGGCCAGGGCAAAGAAGTCCATCTCGTTGCCGAGATCCTCCATCAGCTGACGCGCCTCGGAGGAGTCACGCTGATAGTGGGCCATCAGGAGCGTCTCGAACTCGTCGTTGCCAAGCTGCTCCACCGCGAAGGCACAGCCCGCCACCCGTCGCACCTCCAGCAGGGTCTGGGGGGAGATCCCCTGACGACAGAGCAGCACCGGGGCACCCTGGCGCTCGGTCAGGATGGCCCCGAAGTTGCGGGCAAACGCGAACGGCAGTTCCGGCAGGGGAGCCGGCAGCTCGCTGCCATCGAGCTGGTAGGCGGCCATCAGGGCTTGCTCTGCACGAAGGGCTGCTCCTGCACCTGGGCGCGCACGCCGGTGGCGGTCGCCTGCTGCTGGGCCTGCATTCTCTGGATCTGCTGCTGCACCTCGGGGGACATCATCACGTCCTGGCCATAGGCGGGCAGCACCTGGCGAGCCGGCGAGGTGGCATAGCCCTCTTCCGCAGCCCGGCTCAGCTGTTCGGCCCTGAACAGGGTGTACTTGTTGCTGGAGACCCCGGAGTAGACATTGGCGTCACGCAATATGGTCGGGCGGATGAAGACCATCAGGTTGCGCTTGGCGGTGGAGGTCTTGGAGGAACGGAACAGGTAGCCCAGCACCGGAATATCCCCGAGCAGGGGCACCTTGGAGATCTGCTCCTGGGTCTGTTCGTCCATCAGGCCGCCCAGCACCACTGTCTCGCCGCTCTTGACCAGCACGGCGTTCTTCACGGTGCGGGTATCGAAGGTGGGGCCCAGGTTGGCGGTCCCGGTCGCCTGCTTCTGTGCCACGCTGGAGACCTCCTGCTCGATGTTGAGCAGCACGGAATCTCCTTCGTTGATCTGGGGCGTCACCACCAGCTTGGTCCCCACCGTCTTGCGCTCTATGGTGTTGAACACCTGATCGCTGGTGGTGGAGCTCTGGGAGCCGCTCTGCACCGGCACTTCCTGACCGACGTTGAAGGAGGCCTCCTTGTTGTCCATGGTGACGATGCTCGGGGTGGAGAGGATGTCGTTCTTGCTGTTGGTGGAGAGCGCCGTCACCAGCGCCGCCCAGTCTCCGTGATAGAAGCCTGCCGCCATGCCGCTGAAGCTGCCCGCCAGGGATGACAGGCCGTCGGTGTTGCCGTTGTCTTTGTAATCCTTGGCGGCGATGGCCAAGGAGCCGATGGGCAGACCGGTGTCGGTGAACTGGGTGCCGCCGCCATTGGTGTTGGCCCACTGCACCCCGAGGTTCATGCCGTCACCATCCGATATCTCGACGATGATGGCCTCCACCAGCACCTGGGCACGACGAATGTCGAGCTTGGCGATGACCTGCTCCAGCTCGGCCATCACGTCCGGCTGGGCGGTGATCACCAGGGCATTGGTGGTCTCGTCGGCGGAGATGGCGAGCTGGCCGCCGCCGATGCTGGCGCCGCCCGTGGCCGTGGCAGCCGCCCCGCCCTTCTTGTCGGCGGCGATGCTGGAGCTGACCCCCTTGAGGACGTCCACCAGATCCTTGGCCTTGCCATATTTCAGGTAGAAGACCCGGGTGTTGCCCTGGCTCTGCAGATCCCGGTCGAGCTGGCGCACCATCTGGATGATGCGGGCACGGGCCTTGGGCTCGCCGCTGATGACCACGGAGTTGGTGCGCTCGTCGGCCACCACCTTGGGGGAGAGCAGCAGCGAGGCGTTGGCCCCCTGATTGCTGCCATCCTTGTTGAGGTTGGTCACCAGCCGCACCATCTCGCCGGCGGAGGCGAACTTGAGCTTGATGACGTCCATGTCCTGATCCCCCGCCTTGTCCACCCGGCGAACCACCTCCACCAGGCGGTTGACGACGGCGGCGCGGCCAGTGATGAGCAGCACGTTGGAGGGCTCGTAGTGGACCACGTTGCCGCCGCCGGCGTTGTCGTTGAGCTGACGCAGCAGGGGGGCCAGTTCACGGACCGAGACATTGCGCACCGGTACCACCCGGGTCACCATCTCGTCACCCACGCCGGGGTTGGTGTCATCCACCACGGGGATGGCCGAGGTCTTGGCATCCTTGGAGCGCACTACCTTGAGCACGCCGTTGTTCATGGGCACCACGGCAAAGCCGTAAACGTCGAGCACGCTCAGGAAGAACTGGTAGTACTGATCCTCGTTGAGCAGGTCATAGCTGCGCACGTTTATCTTGCCGCGTACCGATGGCTCTATGATGATGGTTTTGTTCAGGTTCTTGCCGACCGTGTTGATGAACTCCTCGATGTCGGCGTTCTTGAAACTGGCGGAATACTCGGTGGCCCAGGCAGAACCGGCCATCATCAAGGCTGCCGCCATGGTGGCCAGACGCCAGCCCTTCCCTTTATTTGTCATTCTTGGTGCTACTCCAATTCATTATTCTGACAAGCCGACATAGACGTCGTAGAGCTGTCCTTGCCGCTCGACGGTGACGGTCATTTCCGTGGCGCCCGCCACCTGCTGCATCGCCTGCATGGCCTGGGCGCTGTCACGCAGATCCAGGCCGTTGATGCTGACCGCCAGATCGTTGGCGACCAGTCCGAGTTGATTGAACAGTTCCGGATTGCGACCCGGATTGAGGCGATAGCCGGTCATGCGACCGTCCACCCGGACCGGAGAAATATTGAGGTAATCGGTGATCTTGCCCGGGTTGCCCAGCAGTTCGCTGCGCACGGAGGAGAGCCCCTCCTGGCGGGCCGGTTTGGGCAGGGGCTTGCCATACTCCTCCCCGTCCAGCATCAGGGTCTCGTCACGGCCGTCCCGGGCGATGATGACCCGATCGGCAAACACCTGGCGGATCCTAGCCTGGGTACCGTCGATGTAGTCCCCGATGCCGTAAGAGTTCTGTGTCCCGTTGTGGGCGATGATGGCGATGGACTTGGCGGGATCCGAGCTTGCCAGCACCCCGTTGAGCTGGGCGTTGAGCTGGGTTTTCGGGGCATCCGCCGCCACCGTCTCTGCCGCCTTGTCCGCCTGGGGTTGCAGCGCCTTGCCAAAGAGAGAGAGGCGGCTGAGGTTGCCAAGATCGAGGCGATCGCCACCACTCCCCTGCACCGAGGTGACCGAGGGTTGCCAGGGGGTCAGGGGTGCGGGCTGGGCCAGTTCGTACAGGCGCCAGGTGAGCACGGCACACTGCTGGGCCAGCAACAGCAGCAGAAGCCAGAACAGGGGCTGGCTGAAACGGGAAAGTGGCATGGCCTTGCAGCGAGCCAGAAGGGAAGTCAACAAATCATCCCTGAACGGTAGCGTCATCTTTCTCAAAATTGTCTGGCATCCAAGTCGGTTGGCTATTGTGTACGGCAATGGACCCAGAGACAACCGACCGGATGGGACCAAGGGGTGAAAATTCAGTTTCCGTCACACCCGGATGCCCCCTGTTTCTATCCCGGGGCCCGCCTCTGGTATAATCAGGCACCTTTTCAGCCATCCCGGAGCCGATCCATGTCGAATCCAGCACAAAGCAGCACTCAGGTCCGTCTCGACAAGTGGCTGTGGGCCGCCCGCTTTTACAAGACCCGCAGTCTGGCGCGGGATCAGATCGACGGCGGCAAGGTGCACTACAACGGCCAGCGCACCAAGCCGGGCAAGGCGGTCGAGGTCGGCGCCCTGGTGCGATTCTGGCAAGGCCAGGACGAGCGGGAGGTGCGGGTGCTCGAGGTGAGCGAGCAGCGCAAATCCGCCCCGCTGGCCCAGCAACTCTATGAAGAGACAGAGGCCAGCCTGAAGAAACGGGCCGAAAACAGCGAAGCCCGCCGCTTCAACAGCCAGTTTGCCCCAAGCCCGGAGCGCCGACCTGACAAGCAGGAGCGACGCCAGCTTATCCGGGTCAAGCAATCCTAATCCGCGTCTGTGGCCCCTTTATGACGACAGGTGGAGGAATTAGTTCCTAACCACCTGTTTAACAATGTGTTTATTTTTCCCCAAGAACATCCTAGGAAACCATGATGAGTAACCAAGACCTCCTGTATCGCTATCTGTTCGAAGAGTACGAAGTGCGTGGGGAGCTGGTCCAGCTGGATCGTACCTACCGCCACATCATCGACGCCCAGAACTACCCGGTACAGGTGCAGCACCTGCTGGGCGAGCTGCTGGTTGCCACCAGCCTGCTGACCGCCACCCTCAAGTTCGAAGGCTCCATCACGGTGCAGCTGCAGGGGGATGGTCCGGTGCGTCTGGCCGTCATCAACGGCGACAACAACCAGCAATTGCGCGGCGTGGCACGCTATGAAGGGGAATTGCCGACGGACGGCAAGCTGCAAAGCCTGATCGGCAACGGCCATCTGGTCATCACCATCACTCCGGATCAGGGAGAGCGCTATCAGGGCATCATCGCCCTGGAGGCCGACACCCTGGCGGCCTGTCTGGATCACTACTTCGCCCAGTCCGAACAACTGGCCACCCGCCTCTGGATCCGCACCGGCCACCACGAGGGCGAGCCCCGTGCGGCGGGCATCCTGCTGCAGGAGCTGCCGGCCCAGAGCGAGGATCACAGCGAAGATTTCGACCACCTGGTCCAGCTCACCACCACCATCAAGGACGAAGAGCTGTTCGGTCTGGACGCGGAAGAGATCCTCTACCGCCTCTACCACCAGGACAAGGTACGGGTGTTCGATCCCCAGGCCATCGAGTTCCGCTGCACCTGCTCCCGCGCCCGTTGCGAAGGGGCCTTGCTGCAGATAGACAAGGAGGAAGCGGTATCCATGGTGCAGGAGCTCGGCAAGATCGACATGCACTGCGATTACTGCGGCGCCCACTACGAATTCGACGGGATAGACATCGAAACCCTGTTCAGCAGGGCTCCCGGTAATGATGCAAACCAGTTACACTAATCAAAGGCGGGCAAAACCCGCCTTTAACTTAAATAACAAAAAAATACCCTATTTTATAAAGTTTGATGGCGATCGCTAAAAACTACCACCTAGGTGGTAGCATGAACGTCATATAGAACCCTACACACCTCTGAACCCAGGAGAATACAATGACAATCGTGGTAGAACCCACCCTGGCCCAACAACTGAAGCTGGACCAATACGGTATCAAAAACAGCCAGGAAATCGTTCGCAACCCCTCCTATGAGCAGCTTTTCGCTGAAGAGACCCGCTCAGACCTTGAGGGCTTCGAGCGTGGCGTCGTCACCGAGCTTGGCGCCGTCAACGTCAACACCGGCATCTTCACCGGCCGCTCCCCTAAAGATAAATATATCGTCAAAGATGCCACTACCCAGGATACTGTGTGGTGGTCTGACCAGGGTAAAAACGATAACAAGGCGATTACCCCGGAAGTGTGGTCACATCTGAAAGGGCTGGTCACCAAACAGCTCTCCGGCAAGCGTCTGTTCGTGGTGGACGGCTTCTGCGGCGCCAACCCGGACACCCGCCTGGCGGTGCGCATCATCACCGAGGTGGCCTGGCAGGCGCACTTCGTGAAGAACATGTTCATCCGCCCGAGCGAAGAGGAGCTGAAGGCCTTCAAACCGGACTTCGTGGTGATGAACGGTGCCAAGTGCACCAACCCGAACTGGAAGGAGCAGGGTCTCAACTCCGAGAACTTCGTCGCCTTCAACATGACCGAGAAGATGCAACTCATCGGCGGCACCTGGTACGGTGGCGAGATGAAGAAGGGCATGTTCTCCATGATGAACTACTTCCTGCCCCTGCGCGGCATCGCCTCCATGCACTGCTCCGCCAACGTGGGCAAGGATGGGGACGTGGCCATCTTCTTCGGCCTCTCCGGCACCGGCAAGACCACCCTCTCCACCGATCCCAAGCGTCAGCTGATCGGCGATGACGAGCACGGCTGGGATGATCACGGCGTGTTCAACTTCGAAGGGGGCTGCTACGCCAAGACCATCAAGCTCTCCGAAGAGGCGGAGCCGGACATCTACCACGCCATCCGCCGCGATGCGCTGCTGGAGAACGTGACCGTGGCCGCCGATGGCACCATCGACTTCGACGACGGTTCCCGCACCGAGAATACCCGGGTCTCCTACCCCATCTATCACATCGACAACATCGTCAAGCCGGTCTCCAAGGCAGGTCACGCCACCAAGGTGATCTTCCTGACCGCAGACGCCTTCGGTGTGCTGCCCCCGGTCGCCAAGCTGACCAAGGAGCAGACCAAGTACCACTTCCTGTCCGGCTTTACCGCCAAGCTGGCCGGTACCGAGCGCGGCATCACAGAGCCGACCCCGACCTTCTCCTCCTGCTTCGGCGCGGCTTTCCTCAGCCTGCACCCGACCAAGTACGGCCAGGAGCTGGTGAAACGGATGGAAGCGGCAGGGGCTGAAGCCTATCTGGTCAACACCGGCTGGAACGGCACCGGCAAGCGGATCTCCATCAAGGATACCCGTGGCATCATCGACGCCATCCTGGATGGTTCCATCGAAAAGGCGCCGACCAAGGTACTGCCTGTGTTCAATCTGGAAGTGCCGACCGAGCTGCCGGGCGTCAACCCCGCCATCCTGGACCCGCGAGACACTTATGCCGACCAGGCCGAGTGGGATGCCAAGGCGGCCGATCTGGCCGGGCGTTTCATCAAGAACTTCGAGCGCTTCACCGACAACGACGAAGGCAAACGCCTGGTCGCGGCGGGCCCGCAGTTGTAAGAAACGCGCCTCGCGTCTCACAATCCCGTACCGGTCAGCCCTGCTGGCCGGTATTTTTTTGGCCGATGCGCGGCATATGGCTCCCGCCAAGCCTTGCCTTGACGGCCCTTGCGCGTTAGATTCAGCCAAACTTTATACAATATACAATTTTGCAACCTGCCCGTGACCCCAGCATGACCCCACCTTACAAGACCCGAACCCAGATGGTGATGGAGAACCTCCGCGGCCGGATATTGCGTGGCGAGTTTGCAGCGGGCGCCCCCCTGCGCCAGGACGCCATCGCCAAGGAGCTGGCGGTGAGCCGTATCCCGGTACGGGAAGCCCTGATGCAACTGGAAGCCCAGGGGCTGGTGAAGTTCGAGGCCCATCGCGGCGCCGTGGTGACCATGCTGGATGCCTCAGCCATCGAGGAGCTCTTTTATTTGCGGGCACTGCTCGAAGCCGATACCCTGTTCCACGCCGTCGACCTGATGACGGAGGAGACCTTCGCCCAGGCGCAAGCCATCCTCGCCCAGTTTGATCTGGCGCTGGAGTCTGGCACCCAGATCGAACACTGGGCCGAGTTGAATCACCGCTTTCACGCCACCCTCTACCAGGCAGCCAATCGCCCCCAGGCACTGGAACTGATCGCCCAGATCAATCTGAGCTGCGACCGCTATGTGCGTTTCGAACTGCTGTTCGCCCAGGGCGGCGTGGACAAGGCCGAGCGGGAGCACGCCCGACTCCTTGAACTGTGCCGCGCCCGGCGCAAGCACGAAGCAGTGGTACTGCTCAAGCAACACATCGAGGCGGCAGGCCAGTCGATCAGACAGATCCTGGCAAGCGGCCACCATCAATGAACACTCACATCACCACAAGCTGGCAATAACGACATGAACCATTTCGAGATTATTGAAACCCGCGTCGCCCAGGTCAGGGCCACACTGGCCACGCTGGAGCTGGACGCTTTTATCGTTCCCCACGACGACGAGCATCTGGGGGAGTACATTCCCGCCTATGCCGAGCGGCTGGACTGGATCACGGGTTTCAACGGCTCCGCCGGGCTCGCCATCATCATGGCGCATCGGGCGGCCCTGTTCATCGACGGTCGTTATACAGTGCAGGCGCGCATGCAGGCGCCGGCCGAGCTGTTCGAGTTTCTCCACCTCAATGAAGACCCCCACGTGCAGTGGCTGGCGGAGCAGTTGCCCTCAGGCTCCCGGGTCGGTTTCGATGCCCGCCTGCACAGCCTGGCCTGGTATCAGAACGCCAACGCCGTGCTGGCCGATCACGGCATCGAGCTGGTGCGCATCGACGAGAACCCCATCGATCTGTACTGGAGCGATCGTCCCGCTCCGACCAAGAGCCCTGTCATCCTCTACAGCGAGGAGCTGGCGGGCCAGTCCAGCCAGGCCAAGCGCGAAATGCTGGCCAGCGACCTGCGCAAGCGCGGGCTGGATGCGGTGCTGCTGACCCAGGCCGAGCCCATCAACTGGCTGCTCAACCTGCGTGGTCGAGACGTGGAACGCCTGCCGGTGGTGCTGGGCTTTGCGGTGCTCTACGCCAACACCACCATGGATTTCTTCGTCGATACCGACAAGATCGACTGCTTCGCCTTCAGCCAGCACGTGGGGCAGGATGTCTCCGTCTACCCCATCGACAAGCTGGGTGACGTGTTGCAGCGCATCGGCGAGGATCAGCAGAAGGTGCTGGCCGACCCCAACACCGCCAACGCCTGGACCCAGCTCGTGATGGAAGAGGCGGGCGCCATTCTGGTGGCCGGCCAGGATCCCACCATGCTGCCCAAGGCGTGCAAGAACCCCGTGGAGCTGGCCGGCATGCGTGCCGCCCACCTGCGCGACGGCGTTGCCGTCACCCGCTTCCTGGCCTGGCTGGATCGCCTGATCGCCAGCGGCGAGTTCGACGGCGTGGACGAAGGCACCCTGGCCGACCAGCTGGAAGCCTTCCGCCACGAGCAGGAGCACTACGTGGAGCCGAGCTTCGACACCATCTCGGCACTCGGCCCCAACGCCGCCATGTGCCACTACCGCCACACCAACGGTACCCCGCGCGCCTTCGGCCAGGACAGCATCTATCTGGTGGACTCCGGCGCCCAGTACCTGGACGGCACCACCGACATCACCCGCACCGTCAAGGTGGGTGAGGTAACCGACGAGCACAGAGCCATGTTTACCCTGGTACTGCAGGGTCATATTGCCCTGGATCAGGCCCGCTTCCCCCGTGGCACTGCCGGCATCCAGCTCGACGTGCTGGCCCGCATGCCCCTGTGGCAGGCCGGTTACAACTACGACCATGGCACCGGCCACGGCGTCGGCCACTTCCTCAGCGTGCACGAAGGCCCGCAGCGCATCGCCCCCAAGGGCAGCCTGGTGGCCCTGCAGCCGGGCATGGTGCTCTCCAACGAGCCGGGCTACTACCGGGAAGATGCCTTCGGCATCCGCTGTGAAAACCTGGTGGTGGTGACCGAACAGGAGGCCCGTGGCGAGCTGCCGATGCTGGGCTTCGAGCGACTGACCTATGTGCCGTTCGACATCCGCCTCATCGATCGCAGCCTGCTGAGTCCGGCGGAGTTCCGCTGGATCAACGAATACCATGCGGAGGTCTACCGCCGTCTGAGCCCGCTGCTGGAGGGCGAGGATCTCGCCTGGCTGGAGCAGGCGACCAGCCTCCTCTGATGACACAGGGCCTGCGGGCCCTGTTTCTTTATCCGCGGCATGCCACAAACGCCCCCCCACTTGCATCGACTCCCCGCCCCTTCTACCCTGTGCCTCCTTTTTGGCTGCCCCGCAGCAGAGACCCGATGAGAGGAGCCCCGATGCACTCGTCCCCCGTATTGCGCCTTGCCACCCATACCGACATGCACGCCATCTGGCAGATAGATGCCGATGTCTTCGGCGAGGATGTCTACCCCGGTTTCTTCTTTCGCCAGGCCATGGATCTGTGGCCCGAACTGCTGGTCGTCGCGGAACGGGAAGGCCGGCTGCTGGGCTATGCCCTCGGGGGGCTTGGTCAGGATCGGTCGCAGGGCTGGCTGCTCTCCCTCGCGGTACGCCCCGAAGCGCGCGGCTTCGGCCTGGCCGAGCAAATGATGTTGCAGGTGGAGCAGGGACTGCTGAAACTGGAAGTTGAGCGGGTCAGACTGACCGTTGATCCCGCCAATCCGGCCCAGCGCCTCTACTTCAGGCTGGGTTATCAGCAGTTGGCAGAAGAGAGAGGCTACTTCGGGCCGGGCGAGGATCGCCTGCTGCTGGAAAAAGCCCTGACCTGACCATCCACCACCGGCACGGGAGCCTTCCGGCCACATAATTGGTTACACTTTGCGGGTTTAATGCGCAATCTGGTTGGCGTAAAGTGCAATTCATCACCAGATTAATCCGATGCCCGCCCAGGAGGCCCATCATGTTCAAACGTATTGCTCTCGTCACCCTGCTGGCGGCCACCACCGCCATCACCGGCTGTGCCAACAGCGACGTCTACTCCGGCGATGTCTACACCAAGGATCGCGCCAAGCAGGTACAGACCGTCAGCTATGGCACCATCCTCTCCACCCGCCCCGTCAAGATCCAGGCCGATGAGAACTCCCTGATCGGCACCATTGGCGGTGCCGTGGTCGGCGGCCTGCTCGGCAGCACCATAGGCGGCGGTCGTGGCAGTGACATCGCGGCGGCCGGTGGCGCCATTGCGGGTGCGGCGGCCGGCAAGGCGGCAGGGGACAAACTCAACCAGGTTGACGGGGTCGAGCTCGAGATCAAGAAAGAGAACGGCGAATCCATCGTGGTGGTACAAAAGGCCAGCCCCACCTTTGTGCCAGGTGCCCGGGTCCGCATGACCCAGGGCAACGGCACCATCAACGTGGCCGTGGTGAACTAATAGCGCCGCTCAAGGTGCAACTGCCATAAAAAAGGTGAGCCCGGGCTCACCTTTTTGCGCTCTGCACCACTGAGGATTCACCCCCCAGATGCAGCCAGGCCGCGATAGACAGCTGCAGGCCCACCAGGTCGGCATGGTGGAACAGGGCATGCAGTGATGCACGATCCCCGGCCACCTGCATCATCAGACGCTGTTGCGCCTGCAGGTCGGCCAGCCAGGAGGGGGGTACCGTCAGCGTGCCTGCCGCCTCGGCAACCAGGGATACCCCCTCGAGCAGGGCATGCAGCGCCCGTTGTTGTTCGCCAGCATCGTCACTCTCGAGCCAGAGCTGCTCATGATACTGCCAGTGCTGCATACCCAGGGTAATGCTGGCCTTCTGATCTTTGCCCTCAATCCTTTGCAGGGGCTGCACGGCCAGTGGCTTGCCAAGCCCAGCCAGCCTGTATCCGCGCTGCGCCTTGGACTGGGCACCCAGCCGCAATCCTCCCAGCGCCGCCAGCTTGCTCGCCAGGGTGAACAGGGCGCGGGCATCGCCGGATTTCAGCTCCAGCTCCAGCTCGTCGATCCCGGTACGCCCCAGGGCACCGGCGATCTCCCCCTGATCCCAGGCCAGCTCGATCTCGGCATCTCCGAATGCGATCAGCCAGTGGCGGCGCAGGAAATCGGTGCTGAACTGGGCCACCAGACGGCTCTGGAGTTCATCGCGCACCGCCAGACTCGGCCAGATATCGGCAGGAAAGGCAGACAGGGTCGGAATGGTGCCCTCCACCGGGGCGTTGTACTCGGGTCTGGCGTGCAATCCACCCACGACCTGCCCCCGGCACTTGATGGTCTGCTCGGAAAAATCATCGCTGCGACGAATGCGCAACCCCATCTCGAGCCCACGCAAACCCAGATCGGGCGTGTCGAAATAGACGTTGCCAAGAGCGGCTTGATTGGAAGAAATAATCTCTAGTGAATTCAGAAGGTTGGAGAGGGATTCTTGAATATTGCTGGTGACGAAAAACTTTATCTCGATCTCAGTTTGCATAGTCATTCCGGGCTGGCGGGCAACTTTGGGGGGCATGTTCAGGGTCGCGAGGATATAATGCCAGCGACAGTTCACGATTAATTCACGGTTTTATTGATGGCACAGTTCGGTTACCATGCGCCCCTCATAAAATCGTATCGAGTGTTTTTTCACCGACACAGGTTTGGCCATGCCAGTAAATACTATTTTGGGTCTTTTTGCCAAGTCCCCCATCAAGCCGCTGCAGAAGCATATCGTCAAGGTTCACGTGTGCTGCGAACAGCTCATTCCCTTCTTTGATGCCGTTGCCGAAGACCGCTGGGAAGATGCCGAGAAGATCCGGCAACAGATCGCCCAGCTGGAAAAAGAAGCGGACATCCTCAAGCGCGAAATCCGCTTGAAACTCCCTCGCGGCCTGTTCCTGCCGGTCGCCCGTACCGATCTGCTGGAGCTCTTGACCCAGCAGGACAAGATTGCCAACCGTGCCAAGGATATTTCCGGTCGCATGCTTGGCCGCAAGATGGAATTCCCCACCGAGATGCGCGCCGATTTCATGGCCTATCTCAAACGCTGTATCGATGCGACCGCCCAAGCCGAAAAAGCCATCGGAGAACTCGATGAGCTGCTCGAAACCGGCTTTAAAGGACGTGAAGTTGAAATGGTTGCCGAGATGATCCACCAGCTGGATCTCATCGAGGACGATACTGACACCATGCAGATCGGACTGCGCCAACAGCTGCAAGCCGTTGAGCACAAATACAATCCGATCGACGTTATGTTCCTCTACAAGATCCTCGAATGGGTAGGTGACCTGGCTGATCAGGCAGAGCGCGTTGGCGCCCGTCTGGAATTGATGCTGGCTCGTTCGTAATCGACTGACTGGGTAAACACTACTAATGGACATTATCGCAAATTACGGCACCACCCTGGTGCTCGTGGCGGCCTTGTTCGGCTTTTTGATGGCCTGGGGCATTGGTGCGAACGACGTCGCCAACGCCATGGGCACATCGGTCGGCACCAAGTCCCTGACCATCCGTCAGGCGATCATCATCGCCATGATCTTTGAATTTGCCGGTGCCTATCTGGCCGGTGGCGAAGTGACGGCCACCATCCGCAGCGGCATCATCGACAGCAACGCCTTTGCCGACACGCCGGATCTGCTGGTGCTCGGCATGATCGCCTCCCTGCTGGCTGCGGGGCTGTGGCTGATCCTGGCCTCCTATTTCGGCTGGCCCGTCTCCACCACCCACTCCATCATCGGCGCCATCGTGGGCTTCGCCGTGGTGAGCATCGGTCCGGAAGCGGTACAGTGGAACAAGTTTGGCGGCATCGTCGGCTCCTGGGTAGTCACGCCGGCCATCTCGGGCATCATCGCCTACTTCATGTTCATCAGCGTCCAGAAGCTCATCTTCAACACGGACAACCCCCTGGACAACGCCAAGCGCTATGTCCCCTTCTACATGTTCCTGACGTCCCTGGTCATCTGCCTGGTCACCATCAAGAAGGGGCTGACCCACGTCGGTCTGCACCTGAGCAATGGCGAAGGCGCGCTGCTCTCCGTCGCCATCTCCATCGCGGTAGCGTTTACCGGCTGGATCTATATCCGCGGCCAGCAGTACAACCCGAAAGATGACAGCAAGATGCACTTCGCCAACGTGGAGAAGGTGTTCGGCATCCTGATGATCATCACCGCCTGCGCCATGGCCTTCGCCCATGGCTCCAACGATGTGGCCAACGCCATCGGTCCGCTCTCTGCAGTCGCCTCCATCGTGGCGGCCGGCGGCGAGATCGGCGGCAGCTCCCACATCGCCTGGTGGATCCTCCCCCTTGGCGGCATCGGCATCGTCATCGGTCTGGCCACCATGGGCGAGAAGGTGATGGCGACCGTCGGCACCGGCATCACCCACCTGACCCCGAGCCGTGGCTTCGCCGCCCAGCTGGCCACTGCCGCCACCGTGGTGATCGCCTCCGGTACCGGTCTGCCCATCTCCACCACCCAGACCCTGGTGGGTGCCGTCATGGGCGTCGGTCTGGCACGGGGCATCGCGGCCCTGAACCTGGGCGTGCTGCGCAACATCGTGGTCTCCTGGGTCATCACCCTGCCCGCGGGCGCCATCCTGGCCATCGCCATCTTCTACGTGCTGCAGGCCTGCTTCTCCTGAGCAGCCCACGCCGCACGACAAAAAGCCCGGGTCATTGACCCGGGCTTTTTTATGCTTCGCCCATATTACGCCGTCGATTGAGCGTCGATCGGCTGCGGCGTTTACTCCTCGATGAAGGTCCACTCGTCGCGCACCCGGCTGATGGCATCAAGCCGCCGCTTGGCAAGCTGCTCGCGGATTGCCTCCCCTTTGAAGCCGGCCGCCACTATCTCCTTGACCGGCACAGCCTGCGCCGCCTCCAGGGCCTGAGCGACATAGTCCGGCTGACTGTAGACCTTCTCTTCGAAGCCGGTACGACCGTGGAAGTCGGCGCGACAGGCATCGAGCAGCTGGGCAAAGCGCTCCGGTCTGCGCCAGGCATCGGCCTTGTCGAATACCTTGAGCAGGGTCGCGGGCTTGAGCTCGAAGGCAATGTGGATATGGGTGTGCAGGTCGCTCACCAGCAGGGCCAAATCGCGACACTCGTTCGGCACCCGGAAGCGCTCGCAAAAATCCCGAATGAGCGGCAACCCCTTCTGACCATGGCCGTGATGGCTCGGCCAGAAGGCGGGCGGAGTCAGCCCCTTGCCAAAGTCGTGGCAGAGGGACGCGAAGCGCACGGTCAATTCGGGGGAGAGACGACATGCCTGCGCCAGCACCATCATGGTATGGATGCCGGTGTCGATCTCCGGGTGCCATCTGGCAGGTGCCGGCACACCGAACAGGGCATCGAGCTCGGGGAAGAGCGCCTTGAGTGCGCCGCATTCGCGCAGCACCTCGAAGAAGATCTGGGGTGTCGACCCCAGCAGCACTTTTTCCAGCTCCTTCCAGACCCGCTCCGGGGTCAGATGGGCCAGCTCTCCAGCCTCCGTCATCTCGCGCATCAGCCCCAGCGTCTCGGGGGCCACCACGAACCCCTGGGCATGGAAACGGGCGGCGAAGCGCGCCACCCGCAGGATGCGCAGAGGATCCTCGGCAAAGGCCGGCGAGACATGGCGCAGCAACCGCGCCTCCAGATCCTGCACGCCGCCGTAGGGATCGTGCAGTTGCCCATCCTCATCTTCGGCGATGGCGTTGATGGTGAGATCCCGGCGCAGCAGATCCTGCTCCAGCGTCACCTCGGGGGCGGCATGGCAGACGAAGCCGGTGTAACCCTGCCCCTGCTTGCGCTCGGTGCGCGCCAGGGCGTACTCCTGCTGGGTTTTGGGGTGAAGAAAGACCGGAAAGTCTCGGCCCACCTGGGTGAATCCGAGACCCAGCATCTGCTCCACCGTGGCGCCGACCACCAGGTGATCCCTGTCCCCCTGGGGCAATCCCAACAGGCGATCCCGCACCGCCCCTCCGACCAGATAAATCTGCACGCGCACTCTCCCTCGATAAACTTGCCCCGATGATACCGCTTTTGGCTAAGAGAGACGATGTGCACCCGTCGCACCGGGCTCTCCATCACTCGGCCGGGCGGCTGCTTCCCGCCATCGTCCCGGGCGACTCAGCCCGTGGTTCGAGCCAGCTCCCCTTATGGTATCCGGGTCTTTGACATCCCTTTTGGGAGGCTTTAACCTGCCGCCCATAACAATGGAATGGATCCTTATGTACACACAGTTCTTCGGTCTGTCGGAGCCCCCGTTCTCCATCTCGCCCAACCCCAAATACCTCTATATGAGCGAGCGTCACGGGGAGGCCCTCGCCCACCTCAACTACGGGTTGCAGGACGGTGGCGGCTTCGTGCTGCTGACCGGGGAAGTGGGTACGGGAAAGACCACCGTCTCCCGCTGCCTGCTGCAGCAATTGCCCGCCGACACCGAGATCGCCTACATCCTCAATCCCTCTCTGACCGAGCGGGATCTGCTGGCCGCCATCTGCGACGAATTCCAGTTGCCCTACGGCGAAGAGGCCAGCCTCAAGCAATTGTTCGACCTTATCCGGGATCATCTGCTGGCGAATCTGGCGGCAGGCAAGCGCAGCGTGGTGCTGGTGGATGAAGCCCAGCACCTGCTGCCCGGCGTGCTGGAGCAGTTGCGACTGCTCACCAATCTGGAGACAGACGAGAAGAAACTGCTGCAGGTGGTGCTCATCGGCCAGCCCGAGCTGCAACAGATGCTGCGCCAGCCCCTGTTGCGCCAGCTGGCGCAGCGGATCACCGCCCGCTATCACCTGCTGCCGCTGTCGCGCCAGGATGTGGATGCCTATGTCCGCTTCCGGTTGCAGGTGGCAGGCTGCGTCCAGCCCATCTTCACCCCCAGGGCCATCCAGACCCTGCATCGCCTCTCCGGGGGCATTCCCCGTCTCATCAACCTCATCTGCGACCGCGCCCTCATCGCCGCCTTCGCCCGTGGCAGCCACAAGATAGTGCACGGGGACATCAGCCAGTCCGCGTATGAGGTGAGCGGCATTCGCGACGAGGGAAGCTGGCAATCCGGCCTCACGGTCGCCCTGGTGGGCGCCCTGCTGGTCGCCACCGGCTGGTGGGGCTGGCAATTCTTCGGATTCTTCCCAGCCCGCCCCCTGGTCAAGGTCGAGGTACCGGTCAAGGTGGATGACACGCCGGAGCAGCAAGCCCAGCTGACCCGCGCCATCAATCAGGCGCTGGAGCCGGACGTCGCCATGCAGAATCTCTACAAGGTATGGGGCTACCAGGCCGAGCTGGAGGAGGCAACCTGCGACAATGCCCCCCGTGCGGGCCTGCGCTGCCAGGAGGGAGAAGCCTCCCTGGCACAATTGCAGGCGCTGCAATACCCGGCCCTCATCAGTCTCACCGACGAGACCGGCGGCCTCTATTACGCCACCCTGGTCAGCCTGGGGGCGGACAAGGCTTCCCTGCTCATCGGCAACCAGAGCTGGCAGGTGGACAGGCAGTGGCTCTCCGACGCCTGGGGCGGCAGCTACACCCTGCTCTGGCGCATGCCCAGGGGCAACGTGCCCCTGATAGCGAGCAATGCCGGGGCTGCCCAGGTGCAGTGGCTGGACAACGCCCTTAGCCGCGCCATGCAGCAACCCGATCGCAAGGTGAGCCGCTTCGATGCCACCCTCAAGAACAAGCTGCAACAGTTCCAGCGCGAGCAGGGACTGACCCCGGACGGCATCGCCGGCAGCAACACCCTGCTGCGGCTGAATGTGGCCTCCGGCGAACCCATGCCCAGGCTGGAGGATGAATCCCTGCGAGCCAGCACGCCGGTCGATCTCGACAGCGTGGCAGATGATGAGACGGACCCCATGGTCGAGGAGGCCTCCTGATGTCCACCCTGCTCAAGGCCCTGCGCCGGGCCGACCAGCCCCAGTTCACCCCCCATATGCCGCTCATGGGTCTGCCCGTGAGCCAGGAAGAGGAGCCCAACCGCCACTGGATCTGGTGGGCCCTGGTGCCCCTGGCCCTGGTGATGGGCGCCGCAGCCAACTATGGCTGGCACCTCTATCACCTCAAACCCGTGGAACAGCAGGTCGAAGTGAAGGAAGTGGTGACTCCCCCCTTCGTGCGGGTCGAACCCAGGCCCATGATCACCCGGCCGCTGCCGCCCCCCCTGCCGGAGCCCGTGGTCGCTCCAAGACCTGCCGCAACCCCGGCTGCGACTACCGCAAACCAGGGGGGACAGAGTCTGGCAGAACGGCTGATGGCCGCCCTCAACAACACGCCGCTGGTGGAAGAGAGTGCGCCCCAGGCTCAGGTCCAGACCAGTGCCATCCCCCTCGGCGCCCTGGCCCCGGCCCTGAAACAGCAGGTACCGTCCCTGACCTATGGTGCCCACAACTACTCCTCCGACTCTGCCAAGCGGGCCGTCGTGCTCAATGGACGGGAGTGGCGCGAGGGCAATGAGATCGCCCCCGGTGTCATCCTAGCAGCCATCGCCCAGGACTACATCGTCCTGCAGGTCGGCGGCCAGTATGCCAGCCTCAAGGCGCTGCAAGACTGGCGCGGCTGATCTGCCGGCATCCAGTGGCCCTCCCCCGGGAGGGTCACCGCCCATTCTGAGGGAGCCCGAGAGCTCCCCTTTTTAATCAATAACCTACACTCGACCTTTGCCATGCACCGGGTCGGGGATCGCCCTCCTGATGGCGGGCGGACTTATCATCAGAACATGAGCACACTGTGAGCCACTCAGACAACACCACTTTCGCCACCCGCATTCTGGACTGGTACCAGATCCACGGCCGCAAGACCCTGCCCTGGCAGCAGGACAAGACCCCCTACCGGGTCTGGGTCTCCGAGATCATGCTGCAACAGACCCAGGTTGCCACTGTCATCCCCTATTACGAGCGGTTCATGGCCCGCTTCCCCGACGTGCTGGCCCTGGCCAACGCCCCCATCGACGAGGTGCTGCATCACTGGACCGGGCTTGGCTACTACGCGCGCGCGCGCAACCTGCACAAGGCTGCCCAGCAGATCCGCGATCTGTACGGCGGCCTCTTTCCGGAACAACTGGAAGAGGTGATGGCCCTGCCCGGCATCGGTCGCTCCACCGCCGGGGCCGTGCTCTCCCTCTCTCTGGGCCAGCCCCACGCCATCCTGGATGGCAACGTGAAGCGGGTACTCACCCGCTGGCTGGCGCTGGCGGGCTGGCCGGGCCAGAAGCAGGTCGAGCACGATCTCTGGGAGCTGGCGACCCGCCTCACCCCGCGCGTCGGGGTGGCCCAGTACAACCAGGCCATGATGGACATGGGGGCCACCGTCTGCACCCGCAGCAAGCCCGCCTGCGAGCGCTGCCCGGTGCAGGCCGATTGCCAGGGGCTGTCGCAGGGCAACCCCACCTCCTACCCTCACAGCAAGCCGAAGAAGAGCATTCCGGCACGCAACGGCATTATGCTGATCATCCGCCACGGCGATCAGCTGCTGCTGGAGAAGCGTCCGCCGCAAGGGATCTGGGGCGGGCTTTACTGCTTCCCGCAGGTGGAATCCCTCACCGAGGTGACCGGACGACTGCGGGAGTTGGGGCTGGAGGATGCCGCCTATCAGGAGCTCGCTGGATTTCGTCACACTTTCAGCCACTTCCACCTCGATATCCGCCCTTTGCTGATCGAAATGGCTGTTCCGCCCGCCCCCCTGCTCATGGAAGCGGATACCCGACTCTGGTATAACTTACGCCATCCTGCCGAGGTGGGATTGGCGGCGGCCACGGCCCGTCTGCTCGCCTACCCGGACTTACAACCAGACTTGCAACCACAGAGGTCAACATGAGCCGTACCGTATTTTGCCTGCGCCTGAAGAAAGAAGCGCCGGGTCTCGATTTCCAACTCTACCCCGGTGAACTCGGCAAGCGGATCTTCGACAACATCAGCAAGGAAGCCTGGACCGAGTGGCAGAAGAAGCAGGTCATGCTGATCAACGAGAAGAAGCTGAACATGATGAATCTCGAGCACCGCCAGTTGCTGGAAAAAGAGATGGTCAGCTATCTGTTCGACGCGGGTGAAGTCCAGATCGACGGCTACACCCCTCCCAGCCAGTGAGCGGGAATCGAGTCAAAGGGCCAGCGTCCCCCTGAGTCGTCAATATGCCGCAGGGTGACACCAATCCTGGCTCAGGCCAGTCAGTGACGGGCGGCCCTACCGCCCGGTTTGAGGATCTTATGGGTCGTTTTTTTGGGCTGCTGTGCGCCCTGCTGTTTCTCTCTGCCTGTTCATCCACACCCCAGACCAGCGGGAGTGGCGATGATGATCTGGTCAACGGCAAGGACGTGCGCGGTTTTGAACACATGATCAGTGCGCTCTCCCATAACGTGAACGAGATATGGGGGCGCGAGGCGCTGTTCGCGGGCAAGTTTGACTACGTCAAATACACGGATCAGTACAAGAGCCGCGCCCACATCGATTTCTCCAGCGGTCACATCATGGTGGAGACCGTCTCGGGTCTGGATCCCCGTGCCCACCTGCGTCGCGCCATCATCGAAACCCTGCTGACCCCGGATGATCCGGCAGAGGTCGACCTCTATTCGGACCGTGAGATCATGCCAGGTGGCGAGCCCTTCCTCTATGGCCAGGTGCTGGACAACCAGGGACAAGCGATCCGCTCCAGCTGGCGTGCAGAGCGTTATGCCGACTATCTGATCGCCAACGCGATGAAGAAGCGCACCCTCGGGATCCGCAACATCTTCTTCATCGACATTCCCATGGTGGCCAACCACGAAGACAGGCGCGGCTACAAATACGCCAGCATCATCCGCGATGCCTCCCGCAAGTACGGGGTCGCCGAGAGTCTCATCTACGCGGTGATCAAGACCGAGAGCAGCTTCAACCCCTATGCGGTCAGCCACGCCAACGCCTATGGCCTGATGCAGGTGATCCCGGCTACCGCTGGGCGGGATGTCTATGTGAGGGTCAAGGGCAAGGATGGCCAGCCGACCAGGGAAGATCTGTTCAATCCGGCCTACAACATCGATGTGGGGACCGCCTACCTGCACCTGCTGCAGACCGTCTATCTGGCGGATATCCAGGATCCCCAGTCCCGCCGCTATGCGGTTATCTCCGCCTACAACGGTGGTGCGGGAGGGGTGCTCAACACCTTCTCCAACGATCGCAAGGCGGCCCCCGGCATGATCAACCGCCTCTCCCCCGAGGCCGTCTATCAGGTGCTGACCGAACAGCATCCCAAGGCAGAGGCTCGCCGCTATCTCTACAAGGTCAATCAGGCCGAGAAGGGGTTCAAGCGAACCGTCGCAAGCCGGGCTGGCTGATGGCATGCAAGAAGGGCGCTCCCGGAGCGCCCTTCCCATTTACTGTGGCCAGAAAGCTTACTTGGCGATAAAGCCGCCCTTGCTCAGGGGCGCTGCTCCCACCTTCTCCAGGTGTTCCACCTCGACTTCGGTCTTGTTCCAGCTGTGGTCCACCTCGCCGCGCACGCGGATCAGATCGTCAGGGCCCACCTCGGTACCGCGCCACACGTCACCGTCCACCTCCACTTCCACCTCGCCGCTGTCGTCACGGAACAGGTAGTTTTCGCCACCCAGGTGTTTGACCAGTTTGCCTTCCAGGGTCACCCACTGATCATCGGCCACGTCTTTCAACTGGGCGACCGATACCTTGTTCTGCTCCTTGGGGCCGGTGTAGGCCGCCATGGCGAAAGAAGAGACGGACATCAGGGCCACCAGGGCGATTGCTTTTGCGTTGTTCATTTCATGCTCCTGTCTTTGCGGTATGAGGGCATCTTGCCCGGGGGCGCGTGAAACAAACGTGAAGCCTCCCCATTCAGGGAGGAGTGATGTGATCGCAAGCGATTAAATGGCCACGGCATGCTGCAATAATGTATTCGAGTGGATACCTTTTTCACCTGGCCATGCGGGTTCCCAGCCCGCCGCCATCGAGGAACAGCCCGCAGGCCCGTCCTGCCCCATCCATGAGAACAGCTACATGAAAAAATGGCTTTTGTGTTTATTGGGACTCTTCGCCCTCACGGCCCATGCCGCCGAGACGCGTCCCCCCTTCTCCCGCATCGTGATGTTCGGCGACAGCCTCTCCGACACCGGCAAGATGTACGACAAGATGCGCGGTTACCTCCCCTCCAGCCCGCCTTACCATCAGGGCCGCTTCTCCAACGGCCCGGTCTGGCTGGAGCAGCTCACCCAGCACTTCCCGGGCCTCGCCATCGCCAACGAGGCTGAAGGGGGCGCCACTGCCGTGGCCTACAACAAGATCTCCTGGAACCCCAAGTATCAGGTCATCAACAACCTGGACTACGAGGTGACCCAGTTCCTGCAAAAGGATGGCTTCAAGCCCGATGATCTGGTGATCCTCTGGGTCGGTGCCAACGACTACCTTGCCTATGGCTGGAACACCGAGCAGGATGCCAAGCGGGTGCGCGACGCCATCAGCGATACGGCCAACCGCATGGTATTGAACGGTGCCAGGCAGATTCTGCTGTTCAACCTGCCTGATCTGGGCCAGAACCCCTCGGCCCGCAGCCAGAAGGTGGTCGAGGCGGCCAGCCATGTCTCCGCCTACCACAACCAGTTGCTGCTGAACCTGGCACGCCAGCTGGCACCCACCGGCATCGTCAAGCTGTTCGAGATCGACAAGCAGTTCGCCGAGATGCTGCGCGAGCCGCAGAACTTCGGCCTGAGCGACACCGAGAACGCCTGCTACGGCGGCGGCTATGTGTGGAAGCCGTTCGCCTCCCGCAGCGCCGCCACCGACAGTCGGCTGGCCCCCTTCAATCCCGAGGAGCGCCTTGCCATCGCCGGCAACCCTCTGCTTGCTCAGGCCGTCGCAACGCCCATGGCGCGCCGCAGTGCGAGCGAGCTGAACTGTGAAGGCAAGATGTTCTGGGACCAGGTCCACCCCACCACAGTGGTACACGCCGCCCTGAGCGAGCGGGCTGCCGCCTTCATCGAACAGGAGTACGAATTCCTCCCTCGATAACGGAGGCCATCCTGCCAGGGCCGGCGCTTCGCCGGCCCTCTTGCCCACAAGGGCAAGCAACCCCATATGACACCCATCACAGATTCGAGTCACGGTTCCCCGGCGGTCTTCTGTCTCCACTATGATGCAGATGGATATCACAATATGTTTTATATCAGTTGCTTGTAGATCGAGAAAAGCGAGCTACGTTTAAACGTGTTGTGGTCGAACACAGGCCCAACCCACGAGGCGAGGCGACATGAATTCGCGCTCCCCACACACAAGATTGCAGAGGCATCTATGAACAAAACACTGATTACCTTGCTGGTTTCAGGCTTGCTTGCGGCCAACGCCCAGGCAGCCGGACAAGACAACACCTGGTATGGCGGTGCCAAACTGGGTTGGTCCAACTTCTACGGTGTCGATGAAAGCAACGCCATCGCCATCACCGACAAAGACGACGATGAAGTCGGCGCCGGTGCGTTCGCCGGTTACCAGATCAACCAGAATCTGGGTGTAGAACTCGGTTATGACTACCTTGGCAAGCTCAAGTACAGCGGCACCCGCAATGGCGCGGCCTTCAATGACTCCGTGCAAGCCCAGCTGGCCCAGCTCACGCTGAAACTGGGCTTCCCGGTTGCGGACAATCTGGACCTTTACGGCCGTGTCGGGGGCGGCTATGGCTGGACCGACAGCGATCAGCTGGAAAACGACAGCCGCTTCACCTTCGTCGGCGCGCTCGGTGCGGAGTATGCCCTGAGCCTGGATTGGGCAGCCCGCCTCGAATACCAGTACAGCACCCCGTATGGCAGCCGTGACGATACCGGCCTGCGCATGGACAACGGCCTGCTCTCCCTGGCCGCCGTCTACCGCTTCGGTCAGGTTGCACCGGCTCTGCCGGTCGCAGCTCCCGCCCCCGCGCCCGAGCCCGTGATGGTCGACAAGCAGTTCACCTTGAGCTCGGACGTGCTGTTTGACTTCAACAAGGCCACCCTCAAGCCCCAGGCCGGGCAGGCGCTGGATACCCTCTACAGCCAGATTGAAGAGGCCAGGCCCAAAGACGGGTCGGCCACCGTCATCGGCTATACCGACCGCATCGGTTCCGAGGTCTACAACCAGAAGTTGTCCGAGCAGCGTGCCCGGACCGTGGCCGATTACCTGATTGGCAAGGGGCTGCCCGCCGGCAAGGTCAATGTGGAAGGGCGTGGCAAGCAGTCTCCCGTCACCGGCGACAGCTGCACCAGCAAATCCAAGCGTGAGCTGATCGTCTGCCTGGCCCCGGATCGCCGGGTAGAGGTCAAGGTACAGGGCGTCTCGGAAGTACAGCAATAACGACGACCCCAAACAAAACGGGAGGCCATGGCCTCCCGTCTTTTTTATGCTTCCTCAGATGCGCGTGCGCACATCCGCCGCAATCTGATCGAGCAACAGTTGCCAGCCCTGCCCCAGCTCGTTCACCAGGGCGCCATACCCATCGGCAGGCAGCACCCGCTCCTGCTGGAAGGGAACATCTCTCAACACGACCCCCTCCTCCGTCAGCAGGCGCCAGCGACCGCTGAGCAGGGCGCGGCCGTCGTGCCGCCCCTGGAAACGCTCGACCGAGATGCTCAGCACAGGCCCCTTGCGGGCCCCGTCCTGACGCACCACCCAGCCAGGCAAGCGGCTGGAGAGGCCATTGAGGGTCAACTGGTTCAACTGGGCATCGAGGGAACCTGCCCAGCGATGGTACTCGGCAAAGTGCAGCTCCTTGCCCTCCAGCTGATAGACCAGGCTCATCCGGTCAAGCTGACCGGACAGGGCGACGGGGCGCAGCACCAACTGGTGCTGCGGCTGCGCCGTGGTGACACTCGACGGCGCCGTGTCGGCATCCAGCGAATAGTAATGCAGCGTCGTCGGTGCACTGCCACATCCCGCCAGCAGGCCCAGCAAGGCCAGCGTCATCATCCGTTTTTTCATCATTTTCCTCGCTTGGGCTCGGGATCCCGCGGACGAGCGCGGTCAAAGATCAGCGAACTCGGCTGCTCGTTCAGTGAATGGACCAGAGGTTGCAACTCGCTCATCAGCTGGTTGAGGGATTGCACCGACTGGCGCAGCTCCTGATTGGTCTGGGAACCGGCATCATAGGTCTGCAACGTCTCCTGCAACTGCTTGAGGCTCTGGTTGAGGGAGGCCGGCAACTGCTGGGTCGACTGCTGGCCGGTAAACTGCTCCAGATTCGCACTCACGGCACTGACATGCTTGAGCGTCTTGTCCAGTGTCATCAGGGTGCTGTTGACCTGAGTAAGGGTGGTGGCCATGTCCATGTCGACGAACTTGTCGAGGATGAGGTTCACCTTGCGTTCGATCTGATCCAGCCCGGCCTGGGCAGTCGGGAAGACCTGATAGCCCGCCATCTTGAGCGGCTGATAGACAGGCGCATCCGGATAGAAGTTCAGATCGATCACCTTGCCCCCCGTCAGCAGGCTGGCGGTCTTGAGGCTGGCCCTCAGCCCTTCCTTGAACTGCTTGTTGAACAGGGCCCGCCACTGCTCCTTCTCCGCATTGGCATAACGGTGGGAGAGACGCTGCACCTCGATGCGCGCCAACACCGGGATCTGTCGGCTCTTGAACAGCTGGACGCCCTTGTCGTCGATGAGATAGGGAGCCGAGATGACAGTACCGACCCGGATGCCGCGATACTGTACCGCCGCGCCGGGATGCAGCCCGCCCACATCATTGTCGAACAGGAAGACATAGTCGATGAACTGATCCAGGCTACCGGCCAGCACGCTCTCCTCGTCCTTGAACAGCACGAACTCGTCGTTCTGTTTCACCGGCTCCCCCGGCAGCCAGCCGGGAGGCAGCCCCATGGTGATGCCGCCGTTGATCAGGCTCTCCAGCGAGTCCATCTTCACCTTCATCCCCTCGCTGCTCATGGAGACCTCGAAGCCGGGCGTCAACCAGAACCGGGAGTTGCTGCTCACCAGGACGTCATAAGGCGCGTTGATGAAGAGCTGGTACTGCATCTCGCTCTTCTCGGGCAGGAACTTGGCCTCTTCGACCTGGCCGATGGTGAATCCCTGATAGCTGATGGGGGAACCCGCGCCCAGCGCGTTGGCATCCCGGCTGGACAGGGAGAGCCGCAATCCCTTGGCATCCAGGGATGCCAGGGGTGGCCTGTCCAGCATGGCGTATTCGCTTCGCGCCCTGCCCTTCTTGCCGGGAGAAAGCTCGATATAGGCACCGGAGAGCAAGGTGCCAAGACCGGAAACGCCCTCACGCCCGACCCTGGGCTTGACCACCCAGAACTGGCTGTCTTTCTTGAGCATGCCGGCGGCGGCATTGGTCAGGCGAGCCTTGAGCACGGCATGGCTATAGTCCTCGCTGAGCTCCACCGTCTCGATACGGCCCACCTCCACTTCACGAGAACGGATCACCGTCTTGCCTGCCACTATGCCCTCGGCGGTCGCCACCGTCAGGGTGAAACTCGGCCCTTGTGAATACCAATGCTGGAACAGCATCCAGGCGCCGATGAAGAGCGCCAGCAAGGGCACCATCCAGATAGCGGCAGCCGAACTCATGAAATCAGAGCCCGGTTTCCACCTTGTCTTACGCTCACTCACGTTCGCGTTCTCCTTGTTGTAAATCCCAGATCAGGCGGGAATCGAAACTCATGGCAGCCACCATGGTGACCAGTACGACCCCGGCAAAGGCGACGGCCGCAGGGCCAGGGTAGATGGTCATCAGATTGTCGAGCCGGATGAGACCGGCCAGGATGGCCACCACGAAGACGTCGATCATCGACCAGCGCCCCACAAATTCGGTCATGCGATAGAGTTTGAGCTTGCCGAGGGGAGATGCCCCCTGGCCGCGCTGCACCACGTAGCAGAGCCACAGCAGCGCCAGGATCTTCACCAGCGGCACCACCACGCTCGCGAAGAAGATGACGGCGGCAATGGGGTAGGAGCCCATGGCCCACAGCAGCACCACCCCGCCCATGATGGTCGAGGGGCTGTCATCCCCCAGGAACACGGTGTCCATGATGGGATAAAGGTTGGCTGGAACATAGAGGATCACCGAGGTGATCAGCAGGGCCCAGGTGCGGTTCAGACCACCCGGCTTGCGGCTGTGCAGGTGATCCCCGCAGCGAACGCAACTATGGGCATCCTGCTCGTTCAGGGCGCCGCAGATGTGACAGCCCACCAGACCGCACGCCAGGGCGCTCTCTTCGGGATCCAGCTCCCTCGCCGCCGTCGGGCCGAACAGCCGCTGCCACAGCCACATCCGATCCAGGGAGGAGATCATCTTGATGAGCAGCAGGGTGTAGCCAACAAAGGCCCAGAACGACAGCCCCATCTTGATGTCGGCCATCCCCATCAGCTTGACCAGCGAGATGAGCACGCCGATGAGGAAGACGTCCACCATCAGCCAGGGCTTGATCCGGCACAGCAGGCGGCCAAGGGAGCGCAGGGCCTTGCTGTGCAGACCCTTGTCCAGGCGCCACAGCACCAGCATGATGGAGCCGATATAGACCAGCGGCAACCCGATCAGGGTAATGCTCAGCACGGCCCCGAGGAACAGGTAGCCTTGATCCACCAGGGTGGTGATGCACTGCAGGAAGGTCATCTCCTGCCCCACCCCCTTGGCCGAGAACGACATGAAGGTAAAGGCGTTGGAGAGCACGAACATGATGATGGCCGCAAAGCCATAGGCGATGGGCCTGCGCTCCTGCTCCGGCAGATGACGAGTCAGGGTATGGCCGCAGCGCGGACAACTGCTCGTCTCCCCCACGGCCAGCTCGGTGGCCGGCACCAGCAGGTCACACTCTTCGCAGGCGGTCGCGTCATGGGTATAGGTGGGTGGATGTTGGTGTGAAACCGGATGCAAGATAAGACCCCAGCATGAGGCCCGCCACGGGGCCAGAGCCGCCAATTATTGCAGCAGCGGCCCCTGCCGACCAGCCCTGTCGTTGTTCATCCTGCCCGGGTGTGAGAATGACTTTGACAAGGCAGTGACCATTTAGCACAATCAAACGCCACTTTTTTTCCGCGGGACAATAATTTATGACAACTGAATCCCCAAGCTACTCCACTATCGAGCAGGCCTTCTCCCTCGGGAACGGGCAAGATTCTGCCCTCAACTGGTTGCGCAAAAACCGTAGCCAGGTCGCCATCTTCCTGGTGAGCGGCATCAAGCTGGAGGGGACCATCAGCGGTTTTGACCAGTACAGCGTGCTGTTGACCGATGCCCATGGCAATCAGCAACTGGTCTACAAGGCCAAGATTTCCACCATTGCCATGCACTCCGGCCGTCCTGCCGTCAGCATCCAGCGGGCCCGCAAGCCACGGGTTTCCATGGCACCGCGCCCCCATGGCGCCCCCAGCCGTTATGACGACAACCAGGGTGGTGGCAGCGAGCAGTAAATCTCGCCCCCGCCCATCCTGATGGTGTCGCTGCGTCAGCCAGTGACATTTGCTCCCCACTCTCATGTTTCGCCTGTCCCGTATGAGAGTGGGGCTTCTCTCCCGAGCCGGTTGTTGACCCGCTCGTCTTCGTCACTCAGTAGGTCAACCCGACCGGTTTTCCCTCTCTGACCATGCAGACCTGCATGCCGGCCGCTTCACCGGCCTGTGCGCCTATGCCCGTGTCCTCGAACACCAGACATTGACCGGGCTCGACCCCCAGGCGTCGCGCCACCAGCAGGAAGGTGTCTGGATGGGGTTTGTGCAGCTCCACGTCGTCGGCGGTGACCACCACGGGGAAATACCGATCCAGCCCTGTGTTGCGCAGCACCGCTTCGGCATTGATACGGGGAGAGCCTGTCCCTATGCCCATGGGGATCCGGCCGTGATAGCGTTCCACCAGATCCAGCATGGCCGGGAAGGGGGTGGCCTTGTGCAGGTTGGCGACATAGTGTTCGGTCTTGCAGCGTGTCACCACCAGGGGATCCAGCGCGATCTGCTGCACTTCGGCCACCAGCAGGGCTATCTTGCGGCTGGGCATGCCTCCCAGCTCATAAAACCAGTCGGCGTCGAACCGAAAGCCAAACTCGCGGGCGGTGTGCTCCCAGGCGGCCAGGTGCAAGGGCATGGAGTCCACCAGAGTGCCGTCGAGGTCGAAAACCAGGCCTTGAAATCCGGATAGGGTCATGGTGCAGGATCTGTCTGTGAAAAATGGGCCCCCATTCTAGCCAGAGCGCGGGCGCATCGCCATGCGCCAGATGGCGAGAAACGCTTGCCACCTCATTTATACAGGGCGATGCCAGGAGGCAGCCCCCACGCAGGTGTCAGCGATATGCCAGGGTACAGGCACGCCCTTGGGATTTGGCGTGATAGAGCGCCTGATCCGCCTGCTCGGTCAGGGTTTGCCACTCCTTGTCTGATGACGGGACCAGATAGCTGAACCCGATGCTGACGGTGAGTGTCGCCGCCACCCGGGAGGCCGGATGGGGAATCTGCAAGGCGTCAAGGCCGTGGTGGATCTGCTCCGCCAGCCGCTCCGCCTCTCCCGGCTGCGGTGAACACAGCAGGATGACAAACTCCTCCCCCCCATAGCGGGCCACCAGGTTGGTACGCCGCCGCTCGGTGTCCTGCAGCAGTGCCGCCACCCGCTGCAGGCACTGATCCCCCTTGCCGTGACCGAAGTGATCGTTGTAGGACTTGAACTCGTCCACATCGATCATCAGCACCGCCAGCACGCCCTGATGGCGGCGAGCCCGCTCCCACTCCCGTTCCATGGTGATGTCCCATTGGCGGCGGTTGGCGATGCCAGTCAGGGGATCTTCCAGAGACAGCAGAGAGAGGCGCCGGTTGGCCTCCTCCAGCGCCCGGTTGGTATCGGCCAGTTGCCGGGTCCGCTCCTGCACCCTCAGCTCCAGCTCCCGATTGAAGCGCTCAAGCTTCTCCTGGGTGCGCTGGCGGATCAGCAACTGGGAGAGCACGGCGGCATACTGCTTGAAGATCTCGCTCTGATACGCCTTGAGGGGGCGCCGCCAGAGCAGGTTGTCGGCGGCGATCCAGCCGATGGGGGTACTCCCGTCCCAGAGCGACACCATGGCGTTCCAGCCGCGACCCACCTCCTGCTTCTCGTAATAGAGAGGCGTGTCCTCCAGCACCAGGACATAGTCCTTGCGACGCAGCGCCTCCTGCACCGTGGGATGATCCGGAATGAGGCTGATGAAATGGCGCTCGTCGATGAGCTCACCCGCCTCGTTGGTACCCCAGGTACCGTGCATGGTCTTGAATTCACTGTCAGTCAGGAAGATGGCGATGCGATCGAACTGCAACTCCTGGCGGGCCAGTGCCACCGCGTCGTGCAGCAAACGATCCTCGCTCTCGCAGCGGGAGAGCTTGACCCCCACCTGATGCAGCGCCTGCAGCATGCTGAGGAAAGAGTCCTGCAGGGCCTGGCTGCGCACGAGGTCTGCCTGGGTGTGGAGCCGCTGATCCCGCTCCAGATCCACCTGTCCCGCGAGTCGCCGACTCTCGAGCTCGGCGGCGAGATAATGCATGAGCAGCTGGATGCTCTGTTGCTGGCGTCTTGGCAGGCGATCGAGACGACGGCGGGTTTCCAGATAGACCACGGCCTCCAGCCCCTTGTGACGCTTGAGGGGGAAGCTGGCGCGCAGGCGCGGAATCTCGGGTTCGACGCTCTCCCGCTCCCAGATGGCACGGGTCGGCGCGATGGGCTCCACAAGCAACTGGCCGAGCGCAAGGGAACGTTCGATGAAGAGGATGGGCAACTCGAGGGAAGAGAGGATGTCAGCGCTCAGGCAGAGCAGACCCTGTTCCGGGCGATAGTGATAGAGCTGGGGCGTCGGAGCACGCAGCCACAGATAGATCTGTTCAGCCTCTGTTTTTTCCCTGACCGCAGACAAGGTCACTTCACAGAGATGTTCAAAACTGGTGAAGTGCTCCGGATCCCATTCTTCCATGCCAAATCATCCTTGGTTGTATCCAAGCGAGTATATTGGCAAAGCCCGGCCATTAATTGACCGGGCAATCAAAAGCGAGATCCAGAGCCCAGTTTTTACAACAGATTCAATGCCTGCATGGCACTGCGGATGCGCTCGCGGGTGGCCTCGGAGAGCGGCATCACCGGCAGACGGCACTCTTCGCTGCACAGACCCAGCAGGGAGACCGCATACTTGGCCCCTGCGGGGCTCGGCTCGGCGAACATGGCCTGGTGCAGCGGAATGAGCTTGTCCTGCAATTCGCGGGCAGCTTGCCACTCACCGGCCAGCGCCAGGTTCTGCACCTCGGCCACCAGCTTGGGGGCCACGTTGGCCGTCACCGAGATGCAACCCTGGCCACCACCGATGTTGTAGGCCACGGCGGTGGCGTCTTCACCGGAGAGCCAGGCAAACGGCTTCTTGATGAGCTGGCGTTCAACCCAGGGGCGGGCCAGATCACCGGTGGCATCCTTCACGCCGGCAATGCGCGGCAACTCGGCCAGACGGGCCAGGGTCGCCGGCTGCACGTCAACGATGGCGCGGGGCGGAATGTTATAGACGATGATGGGTTTGGTGGTGGCGTCGTGCACCGCCTTGAAGTGGTGGTAGAGCCCTTCCTGATTGGGGCGGTTGTAGTAACCGGCCACATGCAGGGTGGCATCCGCTCCCATCTGCTCGGCATAGCGGGTGTATTCAATGGCTTCAACCGGGTTGTTGGAGCCTGCACCTGCGATCACGGGAATGCGCCCGGCCACCAGCTTGACCACCAGCTCCACCACGCGGCAATGCTCATCGTGGGTCAGGGTCGGGCTCTCCCCGGTCGTGCCGACCGGCACTATGCCATGGGTTCCCTGCTCTATGTGCCACTCTACCAGGCGAGCCAGTGCGGCCTCGTCCAGCTGGCCCTGTCGAAATGGGGTAATCAGGGCAACTATCGAACCTTGAAACATGGGATTTCCTTCTCCTAAACAGATGGATTGGTCAATAAAAAGCCCCGGTACGGGAGTCGCTACCGGGGCTTGAATCGTCTCAGGGATGAGAGGTTACGCGCGCACGCCAGCAGGCCCGATTGTCAGGCTGTGTTTATGCTTTCGTTTCGATACGCATGACCGCATTGCATCATCTCTGGGTAAATAAGGCGTCTGGGCATATTTCGGGAACACGGCATAAATGTCAAGGCGAAAGCGGCCATGTATAATGGCCGCCCAAAAATGCGTGGAGAGACCCAATGAGCCGTCCTGTCAGTGCCGTCAGTCAGATGCTGGAACGTAACCAAGCCCTCTTTGTCGGCAAGCGGCTGTTGGTGTGCGGTGCCCTGGAGGATGATTATCCTCGTCAACTGGCCGAGCTGGCACAAAGCCTGACCGTCTTCACCACGGATTACTGCTATTACCGCAGCCAGCAGGCCGCTCTGGGAGACGCCATCCTGTTCGATCACCAGCTGGGTGGCGCCCCCCGCTTCGATGCCCTGCTGCTGCTGATGCCCAAGGCCAAGGCCGAGGCGCAATACCTGCTGGCCATGATGACGCCGCTGCTCGAAAGCGGGGCCGACCTGTTCCTCGCCGGCGAGAACCGGGGCGGCATCAACGGGGCAGACAAGCTGCTGGCACCTTATGGCGAGAAACCGATCAAGCGCGACTCTGCGCGCCGCTGCTCTCTCTACCACGGCATGCTCGACAGACCGGTCGTCCCCTTCGAGCTGGACGCCTGGTTCAGTCGCTATGAGTGCCAGGCAGGCGACACCACCCTGACCGTCATGGCCCTGCCCGGGGTCTTCAGTGCAGACGGCCTGGATCTCGGCACCCAGATGCTGCTGGCGAGCCTCCCCCCCGTGACGGGCAAGCTGCTCGACTTTGGCTGCGGCGCCGGCGTCATCGGTTCCGTGCTGGCCAAGCGCAACCCGGCCCTGGCCGTCACCATGGTGGATATCAATGCCCTGGCACTGGAGTCCAGCCGCCGAACCCTGGCGGTCAACGGTCTGAGCGGACGTGTTCATGCCTCCGATGTCTATTCCGACATTGCCGAAACATTCCAACAGATTGTCTCGAATCCCCCCTTCCATGCCGGGCTCAAGACCTTCTACGCCGCCACCGAAACCTTCCTGGCAAAGGCACCTGAGTACCTGACCGCAAATGGCGCCCTGACCATAGTCGCCAATGCCTTCCTGCGATACCAGCCTATACTCGATGCGCACTTCAAACAGACCGAGGTGATCGCGGTCGATGCCAAATTCAAGGTGTATCTGAGCAAAGCTTAAAGAAGTGCAACGGTTGTAATAAAACAAGTAGAGAGTGCCAGACGGGATCTGTTAAGGTACCAAGAAAACGTTTACCACCCCTTTAGGGGTGTTTTTTTCGCAGCGACATGAAAACCTTTTCAACATCATGATCTCAGGGAGAGAACGACGATGGCAGGCATACTCACCATGATACTGGCAGGCGGTGAAGGTACCCGACTGCAACCGCTGACCACCACCCGCAGCAAACCCTCCGTACCCTTTGGCGGCAGTTACCGGTTGATCGACTTCGTGCTCAACAACTTCGTCAACGCCGACTTCCTGCGCATCTATGTACTCACCCAGTTCAAGTCCCAGTCCCTTTACCTGCACATGAAGAAGGGCTGGAACATCGTCGGCATCACGGATCGCTTCATCGACCCCATTCCGGCCCAGATGCGAATGGGCAAACGCTGGTATGACGGCACCGCAGACGCCATTTATCAGAACCTGCGCTTCATCGAGATCTCCGACCCCGATCACGTCTGCATCTTCGGCTCCGATCACATCTACAAGATGGACGTGAGCCAGATGGTGAGCTTCCACAAGCAGAAAGCGGCCGCCCTGACCGTCGCGGCACTGCGCATGCCCATCGAGGAAGCAAGCGCCTTCGGGGTGATCGAGGTGGATCAGGAAGGACGCATGATTGGCTTTGAAGAAAAGCCCCGTCACCCGAAACACATCCCCGGCGACCCCACCCAGGCCCTGGTCTCCATGGGCAACTACATCTTCGAGACCGAGGCCCTCTATCGGGAGCTCAAGCGGGATGCCGCCGAGGAGAACTCCAGTCACGATTTCGGCAAGGACATCATTCCCAGCCTGTTCCCCCGTGCCCCCGTCTATGTCTACGACTACAGCACCAACGTGATCCCGGGCGAGAAGCCCAATGTCTACTGGCGCGATGTGGGGACGCTCGACTCTTACTGGCAGGCGCACATGGACCTGGTGGCCGACGATGCCCCCTTCTCTCTCTACAATCGCAAGTGGCCGCTGCACACCCATTACCCGCCCCTGCCCCCCGCCACCTTCATCGATACCGACGACTGCAAGGTCAAGATCGCCAACTCCCTGATCTCCGGTGGCTGCTTCATTCAGGGCAGCCAGATCCAGCGATCCATACTGGGATTTCGCTGCAACATAGGCCCCTGCAGCCACATCAGTGAATCCGTGCTGCTGGGGGATGTGAAAATCGGCGAAGGTTGCTCCATTCGCCGCGCCATCATCGACAAGAACGTTGAAATTGCACCCGGCACCGTGATCGGTGAGAATCTGGACCATGACAGAGAGCGGTTTACCGTATCCGAAGGCGGTATCGTCGTGGTACCTAAGGGAGCAAGAGTTGGCTATTAACCCACTGAAAATCCTGTTTGTAGCCTCGGAGGTTGAGGGGCTGGTGAAGACCGGGGGCCTGGCAGATGTGGCCAAGGCCCTGCCGCAGCATCTCGCCCGTCAGGGGCACGATGTGCGCATCATTATGCCCTTCTACAAGACCATCAAGCGCCGGGACGAGGCCACCCTCCTCGCCTCGCGCTGGCTCCCCACCCCCCAGGATCGCAGTGATATCAGCTATCGCATCCATCAGCTGGAACTGGACGGGATCTGCGTCTATCTGCTCGATTGCCCGCACTATTTCGACCGCCCCCAGCTCTATGCCGAGAACAACCAGGCCTATCCCGACAACGGTGAACGCTTTGCCTTTCTGGCCGCGGCGGCCCTGCATGCGTGTGAACAGCTGGGTTTCGCTCCCGACATCGCCCACTGCAACGACTGGCACACCGGTCTGCTGCCGCTGCTGCTGAAAACCCGTCATGCCCACAACCCCTTCTTCCAGCGTACCCGGTCGGTCATCAGCATTCACAACGCGGCCTTTCAGGGGGTATTCGATCGCCAGCAGTTCTGGGCCGTGCCGGAAATCCACGACTACGAGCAGCGCATCAACTACGACTATGGTCACATCAATCTGCTCAAGTGCGGTGTGCTCTACGCAGACAAGATCAATGCGGTCAGCCCCAACTACGCCAGCGAGCTGCTGACGCACCTGGGCGCTCACGGCATGGCCAGCGTATTCCAGCAGCGGGCTGCTGACCTGCGTGGCATCCTCAACGGCTGTGACTATCAGGACTGGGATCCCGCCTTCGATCCTCTGTTGCCCGCCACCTATGATGCCGACAACCTGGATGGCAAACACACCTGCAAGCGCATCCTGCAGCAGGAGACGGGGCTCCCCGTCGGCAACCTCCCCATCTATGGCATGGTGTGTCGACTGACCGAGCAGAAAGGAGTACACCTGCTCATCCCGGCGCTGGACAAGTTCTTGCAACATCAGGTCCAGGTAGTGATCGTGGGCTCCGGTGATCCCTCTCTCGCCGCCCAGTTGCAAAGCATTGCCCAGCAGCATCCCGACAAGTTTGCCTTCATCAAGGCCTATGACGACCGTCTGGCCCACCTGGTGGAGGCCGGCGCCGACTTCTTCCTGATGCCTTCTCTGTTCGAGCCATGCGGGCTCAACCAGATGTACAGTCTGGCCTATGGCACCCTGCCCCTGGTTCGGGCTGTCGGCGGATTGAAAGATACCGTCGTGGACTGGGATGCCGACCCGACGCACGCGACCGGTTTCTGCTTCAACGATCCCACTGCCAGCACCTTGCTCGATGCCATGCGCCGCAGCCTGCTCCATTATCTGCAGGAGCCGGCACGTTTTGCCCGTGTGCAGCACCACGCCATGAACACCCGCTTCGACTGGGCAGACTCCGTCATCCTGTACGAACAGATGTATCAGGATGCGCTGGCCACCGTCTGACGCCGATTGCTGAAGTTTTGTGCCCTTGGCACGCCTTTATCCGTCAACAGCGAAAAAAGTCCCCTTTGGCTGTTGACGCCCCCCCAAAACTCTATAGAATCCCCCACCGCAGTGATGCGAAGGTGGCGGAATTGGTAGACGCGCTAGCTTCAGGTGTTAGTGTCCCACGGATGTGAGGGTTCGAGTCCCTCT
>NZ_JAPCJD010000014.1:0-78878 GCF_027707845.1 Aeromonas sp. QDB14
CCCAGGGCGGTGAAGATATCAAAGACCCGTTTTCCGGTAAATCGCAATGCGGCTCCGCTTAAGTGAACAGCATTGGGCCCCTAAGGGGGCCTTCCAGTGTACTCAAATCACGACCTCAGGCCAGCCTGAAGGTTTGACGATGGGCGCCAGCATCAGGCCAGCTTGAAGGCCTGGATATGGCTGTCCAGCGTCTGGCTGTGGTGTTCCACCAGTTCGGAGGCATCTTTCAGCTCCCGCAGCACCACGACGGAGCCTTCCACCACCTGTTTGACCTGCTCCAGGTTGGCATTCATCTCTTCGGCGACCGAGCTCTGCTGCTCGGAGGCGGCGGCGATCTGGCGGTTCATGTCGGCCACTCCCTGCACCCGCTGCACTATGGTGTCGAGCTGGGTACCAGCCTGAGTCACCTGCTCCACCCCCTTGTCCGCCTGCTGCACGCTCTCGGCCATCAGGCCGACGGCCTGGCGGGCGTTGCCCTGAAGCTGCTCGATCATCTTCTGGATCTCGACGGTGGCCGCCTGGGCACGGTTCGCGAGTTCGCGCACCTCGGAGGCGACCACGGCAAAACCGCGACCCGCCTCACCGGCGCGGGCGGCCTCGATGGCAGCGTTCAGGGCCAGCAGGTTGGTCTGCTCGGAGATGCTGCGGATGGTGTCCACCACGGAGCCGATGCGATCGACCTCGTGCTCCACTTCGTTGACCACGGTGGAGGAGCGCTGGATGTTGCCGGAGAGAGTGTCGATGGTGTTGACGGTAGCCGCCACGCAGCGGCTGCCCTCCTCGGCCAGCTGGCTGGTTTCGGCGGTGGCGTGGGACGCCTGCTCCGCGTGGTTGGCCACTTCTCGAATGGCACCGACCATCTGGCTCATGGCGCTGGCAAGCTGCTCAATCTGGGTGAACTCCTCGTTGATGGCCTCGTTCGCCTCATCCATGCAGAGAGTCACCTGGGAGGCGATCTCGTTGAGCTCCTTGCAGGCGGCACGCTGGGTCCCGAACACCTCCTTGAGGTTCTCCTGGGAGTGGGCCACCGCCTTGGCGATGTCGCCGAACTCGTCCCGGGACTTGAGCAGCACGCTGTGGCTGAGATCCTTGTTGGCGAAACGCTCCAGCAGCCCCACCAGGTAGTGGACCTGCTTGACCATGAGGCGGGAGCCGGTGAGCAGCAGCACCACGAAGACGACCCCCATGAGCGCCGTCTCCACCAGCCCGGTCCAGAGCAGGCGATCGGCGATGGTGTTGGCCATGGCGGCATCAATGCCCTCGCTGAGCAGGGTCGCTTCCAGGTTGCTGGCATCGAACCAGAGTTTGGCCAGCAGCAGCAGGGTGCTGAACACCATGAGCAGCACCACCTTGGGCACCAGTCGGATGTTGCTCATGCGCCTCTCCAGCGGGTTCAACTGCATAATTTTTCTCCTTTCAACGTCCATTATTCCTTTGCCGTCATAGCTATCGGCATTATCTTCCTTTTTATTAATTTGCACCGTGCTTAAAGTTGGAAAATGTATGCGACATCACTTAACTCATTTGCGTACCATGGATCTGCTGATGGGGTTTCTCTCCGTGATTTCGGTTTGCCTGGTGGCTGCTCGCTGGCTGGGGCACGGTGAACTGAGCCCCCAGACTTTGCAGCTCTTTTATGATGTCGACAGCCTGATCTGCTACTTCTTCCTCGCTCACTTCGCCTATGGCTGGGCGCGTGCCTCCGACAGGATGGCTTTCTTCAAGAGCAACTGGTTCTATCTGCCCGGCAGCCTGCCCATGGTGGAACAACTGCGCTGGGCGCGGCTCATCCAGCTGTGGCGGGTCTACCAGTTGCTCCGGGACAGACCGGATCTGCTGGCCATGTTCCGTCGTGAACGCAACGAAACCACCCTCTCCGGCATTCTCTTCCTCTTCTTCCTGTTGCTGGGGGTCGGCTCCGGCGTCATGTACTGGCTGGAAACGGGGCAACCCGGCAGCCAGATCCAGACTCCTTACGATGCCTTCTGGTGGACGCTGGTGACCCTCTCTACCGTGGGGTACGGGGATCTGGTGCCCAAGACGGAGGAGGGGCGCTTCGTCGCCAGCCTGCTGATCCTCTTTGGCGTGGGGTTGTTTGGCGCCCTCAGCGGCTTCATGGCCAGCCTGTTCGTCCATCCCGGCAAGACCAACGACGACACCGCGGTGTGGCGACGCCAGCAGAGCGAGCAGCAGGCGCAACTGCTCAAAGAGCTCAAGGCCCTGCGCGCCGAGGTGCAGGCGCTGAAACAGAAGTAGGTGCGACGTCTGGAATGGTCGCGTGGCAAACCGGCGGCGCTGCGAGACAGCTCTCACTCGGGGAGATGGCGCTTTTCTTTGCTTGTCCTTTGACCCGCAGGCGGCTTAACATTCGGCCTGCAACCTAATCCAACGAAGAGAATCGATCGACCATGCGCGCCCTTCTCGGGATCCTGATCTGCTTGTGTGCCCAACAGGCACTGGCCGATACCCGCTATGTTTCAGACAACATCTTTACCTATATCCACAACGGTCCGGGTACCAAGTACCGGATCCTCGGCAGCGTCAAGGCCGGTGAGCCGCTGGAGGTCAAGGCGGTAAACCAGGAGGCCGGATTCACCCAGGTGGTGGACGGTCGTGGCCGCGAGGGCTGGATCAAGAACAGCGAGCTGCAGGGGGAGATCAGCCTGCGTGAACGCCTTCCCCAGGTTCAGAAAGAGCTGGACGAAGCCAAGGCCCGTCTGCTGAACCTCAATGGCGACAACGAGAAACGTTTCGCCGAGAAGGATGGCAAGATCGCCGAGCAGAGCAAGGAGATCGCCAGCCTCAAAGCCCGTCTGGACAGCCAGAGCGCCGAGATGAGCAGCCTCAAGGAACAGAACGACGCCCTGACCCAGAGCTATGACAACCGTGAGCACGACATGCAGATGGACTGGTTCATCCGCGGTGGTGCCATGGTGGGGGGCGGCATCCTGCTCGGGATCCTCCTGCCCATGCTCCCGCGCCGTCGCAAGAGCAGCGAGCGCTGGATGAACTGATCGCCCGGGCGGTCAACAGGATGAAAGGTCGCCAGAGGCGGCCTTTTTTCATGGTGTGCCTGGCGAGAAGAGGGCCATGTCGGGGGTCGCCATCGGCCCTTCCCGCTCGTAATATGAGGCAAACGATCCTGTGCCGCGCGCATTCTCAACAAGAGCCTTCATCATATGTCATCAACTGAACAGGCCTTCTGGTTCGTGCTGGGGGGCGATCACCTCGTCCTGCTGGATGAACAGGGGCGCATTCCACAAGGGCCCCGCGCCGTTTTGCCCACCCATCTGCACACTGCCCCCTTCGAGCACTTCGACGAGTTGGACGGCCTGCCTTGCCATCTGCTGGATCTGGAGGCGGAGACCAAGGCCATGGCCCCGCTGCGCCAGCTCATGGTGGCGGGGGACGAAGAGGGCTTTCGCCTCGCTGGACGGGCCTGGCAGCTCGCCACTTTTCGCCGTACCCATCGCTTCTGCGGTGAGTGCGGCGCCCCCATGACCCCGAGGGAAGGGGAGTGGGCCCAGGGGTGTCATCACGGCCATGTCGTCTATCCGCGCATCTCCCCCTGCATCATCGTCGCGGTGCGCAAGGGGCCGGCCATCTTGCTGGCAGCCCACCGCCGTCACTATCAGGCGGATGATCCCATGTATACCGTGCTGGCCGGCTTCGTGGAGGCAGGGGAGAATCTGGAGCAGTGCGTGGCGCGGGAGGTGTTCGAGGAGAGCGGCATCCGGGTGACCAATGTGCGTTACGTGGCGAGCCAGCCCTGGCCCTTCCCCCACAGCCTGATGATGGGCTTCACCGCCGACTACGAGAGCGGCGAGATCCGGGTGCAGGATGACGAACTGGTGGCGGCAGGCTTCTTTGAGGCTGACCGGCTGCCGCGATTGCCCCCTCATGGCACCATAGCGCGCCGGCTCATCGAACAGTGCCTCGCCGAGGCGCGTTGAGGGAAAACAGGGGCGCTTGTATGCGCCCCCTCACATCTTTGCACTCCTGCGGCGATGTGCGGCGTCAGGGGCGCCCTCAGCCTTGCACAAAGTGGTATCATGTCCGCCATTTTATGCGTGACATGACTCAGGAACTGGGATGAAAGAGCTGAAAAACGATCGATACCTGCGTGCCCTGCTGCGCCAGGAAGTGGACATGACCCCGGTATGGATGATGCGTCAGGCTGGCCGTTATCTGCCGGAATACAAGGCGACCCGCGCCGTTGCGGGGGATTTCATGTCCCTGTGTCGCAACGCCGAGCTGGCCTGTGAAGTCACCTTGCAGCCCCTGCGCCGCTATCCACTCGATGCCGCCATTCTCTTCTCCGACATCCTGACCGTGCCCGATGCCATGGGGCTGGGCCTCTACTTCGAACAGGGGGAAGGCCCGCGCTTCGAGCGCCCGATCACCTCCATGGCCGACGTGCAGGCCCTGCCCATCCCGGATCCGGAAGACGAACTCGGCTATGTGATGAATGCGGTGCGCACCATCCGCCGCGAGCTCAAGGGCGACGTGCCGCTCATCGGCTTCTCCGGCAGCCCCTGGACCCTGGCCACCTACATGGTGGAGGGGGGCAGCTCCAAGGCGTTCACCAAGATCAAGAAGATGATGTATGCAGAGCCGCAGACCCTGCATCTGCTGCTCGACAAGCTGGCGGACAGCGTGATTAGCTATCTCAACGCCCAGATCAGGGCGGGTGCCCAGGCGGTCATGGTATTCGACACCTGGGGCGGCGTGCTCACCCCGCGCGATTACCGCGACTTCTCCCTGCAGTACATGCACAAGATCGTCGATGGCCTGATCCGTGAACATGAGGGCCGCCGTGTGCCGGTCACCCTGTTCACCAAGAACGGCGGCCAGTGGCTGGAGCAGATCGCCGCCACCGGCTGCGATGCCCTGGGGCTGGACTGGACCACCGACATCGCGGACGCCAAGCGCCGGGTCGGCGACAAGGTGGCGCTGCAGGGCAACATGGACCCCTCCATGCTCTACGCCACCCCGGAGCGGATCCGCGAAGAGGTCGCCACCATTCTGGCCGGTTTCGGTCATGGCAACGGTCATGTCTTCAACCTGGGGCACGGTATCCATCAGGATGTGGACCCGGAACACGCCGGCGTGTTCGTCAACGCGGTGCATGAGCTCTCCGCCCGGTACCACGGTCGCTGAGGGCGGCAAACAGCGTGATGAACGGGGCCTGCGGGCCCCGTTTTGCTGTCCGTGACACAGGGGGCTGCATCCTGGTTGCGGCTCGGGTTACACTGCACCCCCATGTTGGCAGTCGTGGCCGGGATGGGGTCGTTGAGGGGCAGGAGGCTGGATGGAGAAGCAGGCGTGGGATTGGGGGATCGACCTTGGCGGGACCAAGTGCGAGTGCGTGGTGCTCGATGGCGACGAGGTGTTGCTGCGCCACCGCATTCCCACTGAACGGCACGGCGGCTACCAGCACATGCTGGGCCAGATCGCCAAACTGGTGGACGAGTGTGCCGCCAAACTCGGTCAGCGTCCTGCACTCATCGGCATGGGGACGCCGGGGGCCCGGGACCCCCAGACCGGGCTGCTGAAAAACAGCAACACCACCGAGTTCAACGGCAAGCCGCTCAAGGAAGATCTGGAGCGCAGGCTGGGCGTCCCCGTTCTCATCGCCAACGACGCCAACTGTTTCGCCCTGGCGGAAACCCATCTGGGGGCGGTGCGCCAGCAGCATCCCGATGCAAAAGTGGTGTTTGGCATCATCATGGGCACCGGGGTCGGGGCCGGCATCGTCATCAACGGCCAGATCCTCAACGGTCACCACGGCATCGCCGGGGAGTGGGGGCACAACGTCCTGTTGCCAGAGGGGCCAGAGTGCTACTGCGGCAAGCGCGGCTGCGTCGAAACCCTCATCAGCGGCCCGGCGCTGGAGGCCTGGTACGAGGCCAGGACCAAACGCCGTCTCTCGCTCGCCCAGATTGCTGCGGCCAGTGCCCATGATCACGTCGCCAGGCTCACCATGGACAGGTTGCACCTGCTGTTCGGCCAGGCCCTCGCCAACGTGATCAATATTCTCGATCCGGACGTCATCGTCATCGGTGGCGGCGTGGGCAATGTGCAGAGCCTCTATCGCGCCGGGCGCGAAACGGTATTGCCCTTCCTGTTCAACCCCCGTTTCGCCACCCCCATGATAGCGCCGGCCCTGGGGGACAGCGCCGGGGTATTCGGTGCCGCACTGCTGGCCCGCGGCGTCTTTCGCGAGGCACTGCTCTCGTGAGTCGCCCCTTCCTCCCATCCCTTTGTCGCAGCTAAGGACACAACGTTTCCATGATCAAGATTGCCATCAACGGCTATGGCCGCATCGGCCGCAACGTGCTGCGGGCCCTCTACGAGAGCGGCCGCGACAAGACCATCAAGATAGTGGCCATCAACGAGCTGGCGGCCCCCGAGGCCATGGTGCACCTGACCCGCTTCGACACCAGCCACGGCCGGTTCCGCTATCCGGTGCAACTGGCGGGCAACAGCATGCAGGTGGGGGAGGATCTCATCGCCCTGTTTGCCGAGCGGGATCCGTCGAACTTGCCGTGGCGGGCGCTGGGGGTGGACGTGGTGCTGGACTGCACCGGGGTGTTCGGCTCCCGGGCCGATGCCGAGCTGCATCTGGGGGCGGGAGCGGGCAAGGTGCTCTTCTCCCATCCGGCGGACGCGGATGTGGACGCCACCATCGTCTACGGGGTCAACCACCAGGTGCTGACCGGGCGGGAGCGGATTGTCTCCAACGCCTCCTGCACCACCAACTGCGTGGTCCCCGTCATCGAAACATTGCATCGAGAATTTGAGATAAATTGTGGTACTATTACGACAATTCATTCGGCCATGCACGATCAGCAAGTCATCGATGCCTATCACGGTGACTTGCGCAGAACCCGGGCAGCCAGCCAGTCCATCATCCCGGTGGACACCAAGCTGGCAAAGGGGTTGGAACGTATCCTTCCCCACTTTGCCGGCAAGTTCGAGGCGATCGCGGTGCGGGTACCGACCATCAATGTAACCGCCATGGATCTGAGCATTACTGTTCGTAAAAAAGTGACAGTTAGTGACGTAAATCAAGCCCTGCAACGGGCATCCAGAGGTACATTACACGGTATTCTGGACTACACGGAAGAGCCACTGGTCTCCGTAGACTTTAATCATGATGCACACTCCTGCATCATTGATGGTACCCAGACCCGGGTCAGCGATGCCAACCTCGTCAAGATGTTGATGTGGTGCGATAACGAATGGGGCTTCGCCAACCGCATGCTGGATACCACCCGGGCCATGATGGCCGCAGGCTGAAAGTCTGCACCGGGCGCAAGGTTACTGTTTTTTTAACATTACCTGAAAATATATAGAGGACTGAATATGTCTGTTATCAAGATGACCGACCTGGATCTGGCGGGCAAACGCGTTCTGATCCGTGCTGACCTGAACGTGCCGGTAAAAGACGGCAAGGTCACTTCCGATGCACGTATCGTCGCCACCCTGCCGACCATCAAGCTGGCTCTGGAAAAGGGCGCCAAGCTGATGATCACCTCCCACCTGGGTCGTCCGACCGAGGGTGAATACAACGAAGAATTCTCCCTGGCTCCGGTTGTCAACTATCTGAAAGACGCACTGTCCTGCCCGGTTCGTCTGGCCAAGGATTACCTGGACGGCGTAGACGTCGCCGCCGGTGAGCTGGTCGTGCTGGAAAACTGCCGTTTCAACAAGGGCGAGAAGAAGAACACCGAAGAGCTGGCCAAAAAATACGCCGCCCTGTGTGACGTCTTCGTGATGGATGCGTTCGGTACCGCTCACCGCGCCGAAGGCTCCACCTACGGTGTGGCCCAGTTCGCCCCGGTTGCCTGTGCTGGCCCCCTGCTGGCCGGTGAACTGGAAGCCCTGGGCAAGGCCATGCTGAAGCCCGAGCGCCCCATGGTTGCCATCGTCGGCGGCTCCAAGGTCTCCACCAAACTGACCGTGCTGGAATCCCTCTCCAAGATCGCTGACCAGCTGGTCGTCGGTGGTGGCATCGCCAACACCTTCATCGCCGCTGCCGGTCACAACGTCGGCAAGTCCCTGTGCGAGCACGATCTGATCGACACCGCCAAGAAGCTGGCTGCCGAGACCAACATCCCGGTGACCACCGATGTAGTTGTCGGTGCCGAGTTCTCCGAGTCCACTCCGGCCACCATCAAGTCCGTGTCCGACGTGACCGACGGTGACATGATCTTCGACATCGGCCCGGATTCCGCCAAGGCCCTGGCCGACATCATCATGAACGCCAAGACCATCCTGTGGAACGGCCCGGTCGGTGTGTTCGAGTTCGACCAGTTCGCTGAAGGCACCAAGGTGATCGCCGAAGCCATCGCCGCTTCCCCGGCCTTCTCCATCGCTGGCGGTGGTGACACCCTGGCTGCCATCGACAAGTTCGGCATCGCCGACAAGGTCTCCTACATCTCCACCGGCGGCGGCGCCTTCCTGGAGTTCGTAGAAGGCAAGGTACTGCCGGCTGTCGCGATTCTCGAAGAGCGCGCCAAAGCCTAATTGACCCGGGACGGGGGGCAAAAGCCTCCCGTTTCGTTTATCATGTGGCCGCTGTGCCGGTTCATGATGAACCCCCCACTTTTTATTAACGGCATACGAGACAGGACGATTAAACATGTCTAAGAAAATTTTCGACTTCGTAAAACCCGGCGTGATCACTGGTGATGACGTTCAGAAAGTGTTCGCCATCGCCAAGGAAAACGGCTTCGCTCTGCCGGCCGTCAACTGCGTCGGTACCGACTCCGTGAACGCCGTGCTGGAAGCTGCTGCCAAGGTCAAAGCCCCGGTTATCGTACAGTTCTCCAACGGTGGTGCCGTGTTCACCGCCGGCAAGGGTCTGAAGCTGGAAGGCCAGCAAGCTGCCATCCTGGGTGCCATCTCCGGTGCCAAGCACGTGCACGCCGTTGCCGAAGCCTACGGTGTTCCCGTGATCCTGCACACCGACCACGCCGCCAAGAAGCTGCTGCCGTGGATCGACGGTCTGCTGGATGCCGGTGAGAAGCACTTTGCTGAAACCGGCAAGCCGCTGTTCTCCTCCCATATGCTGGATCTGTCCGAAGAGTCTCTGGAAGAGAACATCGACATCTGCTGCGAGTACCTGACCCGCATGGCCAAGATGAACATGACTCTGGAGCTGGAACTGGGCTGCACCGGCGGTGAAGAAGACGGCGTGGACAACAGCCACCTGGACCAATCCTCCCTGTACACCCAGCCGGAAGACGTGGCCTACGCCTACGAGCGTCTGTCCAAGATCAGCCCGCGCTTCACCATCGCTGCCTCCTTCGGCAACGTACACGGTGTATACAAGCCGGGTAACGTCAAGCTGACTCCGAAGATCCTGGACAACTCCCAGAAGTACGTCTCCGAGAAGTTCGGTCTGCCTGCCAAGTCCCTGGACTTCGTGTTCCACGGTGGCTCCGGCTCTACCCTGGAAGAGATCCGCGAATCCATCTCCTACGGCGTGGTGAAGATGAACATCGACACCGACACCCAGTGGGCGACCTGGGAAGGCGTGCTGAACTTCTACAAGTCCAACGAAGCCTACCTGCAAGGCCAGCTGGGCAACCCGGAAGGTGCCGACAAGCCGAACAAGAAGTTCTACGATCCGCGCGTATGGCTGCGTGCCGGTCAGACTTCCATGATCGCGCGTCTGGAGAAGGCCTTCTCCGACCTGAACGCCATCGACGTACTGTAACTCGCAGCACCTTGATTGCATGAAAAGGCGCCCTTCGGGGCGCCTTTTGCATTTCTGTGATCCTGACGGGCTGGATTGGGGATGGGGGGCTGGGTATTATCGATGACACCCGTTTAATTTAGTAAACGAATGCAACCAGGCAGGATGCTGAGCATGCAGACAGGAAGACAGGGACATCAGGAACACACGGCCTCCTATTACGCGGCCACTCGCAACGACCATCGGCAGTGGCCCGAGCTCAGTGGTGAGCTGGATGCGGACGTCTGCGTCATCGGTGGCGGTTTCACCGGCCTCAACACCGCCATCAACCTGGCCGATGCCGGTTACAAGGTGGTGTTGCTGGAGGCCAACCGCATCGGCTGGGGAGCGTCGGGGCGCAACGGCGGCCAGCTGATCCGCGGCATCGGCCACGATACCAGCCAGTTCGCCCGCTGGATTGGCGAGGCGGGCGTGCGGGAGCTGGATCTGATGGGGATCGAAGCGGTGCAGCTGGTGCGCGAGCGGGTCGAGCGTTTCAATATCGAGTGCGATCTCACCTGGGGCTATTGCGATCTCGCCACCAAGGCGCGTCACCTGAAGGGGTTCGAGGAGGATGCCGAGCACCTGGCGAGCCTGGGTTACCGGCACGCACTGAAAATGGTGGCACGGGAGGAGATGCACACCGTGGTCGGATCGGATCGCTATATCGGCGGGATGATCGACATGGGCTCCGGTCACCTGCATCCTCTCAACCTGGCCCTCGGCGAAGCGCGTGCGGCAGCCAGTCTCGGGGTCTCCCTGTTCGAACACTCAAGGGTGACCCACATCGACTACGGCGAGCGGGTCGAGGTGACCACGGCCCACGGCCGGGTCAGCGCGGACTACCTGGTGATCGGCTGCAACGCTTACCTGGGCGACCTCCAGCCCGATCTCGGGGGCAAGGTGCTGCCGGCGGGCTCCTACATTCTCGCCACCCAGGTGCTGGAGAAGCGCCTGCGCCAGCGCTTGCTGCCACAGAACATGGCGGTGTGCGATCAGAACGTGGCGCTCGACTACTATCGGCTGTCGGCGGACGGTCGCCTGCTGTTTGGCGGGGCCTGCAACTACTCGGGCCGTGACCCCCGCGACATCAAGGCCTTCATGCTGCCCAAGCTGCTGCGGGTCTTCCCCGAGCTCGCGGGTACCGCCATCGAGTTCCAGTGGGGAGGCATGATAGGCATAGGCGCCAACCGGCTGCCCCAGATAGGCCGCCTCGAGCAGCATCCCAACGTCTTCTATGCCCAGGCCTATTCGGGCCATGGCCTCAATGCCACCCACATGGCGGGCAAGCTGGTGGCGGAGGCGATCAAGGGGGAGAGCCGGGGCTTCGATCTCTTCAGCCGCGTCCCTCACATGACCTTCCCGGGTGGCCCGGCGTTGCGCTCTCCGTTGCTGGCGCTCGGGATGCTCTGGTATCGGCTGAAGGATCTGCTCTAAGGGGAGGGGGGCTCGGGATTATCCCTGCTGGGTCGCGTCTGACTCGGCCAGGCGCCAGCCCTGCTCCGTCTTCATCATCCAGACCTGGGTCTCCTGTGCCAGGGCCTGGCCTGCCTCGAAGTCGCCATATTTGCGCTCGAGCTCCATCAGCCCCATCTCCTGCTGGAAGGGGCCGACCCTGTCATAGACCAGATCCTCGTCGTGCAGCACCTGCAACTGATCCAGTCCCTGCTTGAAGTGGAGCTGGTAGCTCACCTTGACCAGATAGACCCCCTCCATCCGCTCCTCCTTGCCGAGCACGGCGAAGTCGCGGATGTCGAACAGGTCAGCATCTGTGCCCGCCTGCAACCTGGCGGTGACCTGGCTCTGGATGGTCTCTTCACCGGGACCTGCGTTGCAGCCATAAAGCCAGAGGGCCAGCAGGGGGATGAACCACTTTTTCATCAAAACTCCGGATGATGCGAGACAGGAGGGGCAAAGTTTGCCACGGTACGGGCCAGATACAAGGGATAGCCAGAAAAATCAGCAGTCTATGGCAGGTCCGAGGTAAGGGGACGGCGAACGATGCAGGTCATGACCAGGGTATCGCCGCTGAACCCGGCGATCTGTTTGCGATCTACTTGCTGGAAGCCGTGCTTGGTCCAAAAATGCAGGGCTGGCAGGTTGGTTTCTATGACCCCGAGCCGCATGTTGGTGCAACCCCAGTTTGCCGCCATCTCCATGAGCCGTAGGACGACTTGGCTGCCGATGCCACGGCCTTGCCTGCACTCCTTCAACAGCAGCAGACCGAGATAGGCGGTATCCGGTGTGGGATAGCCACGGATGAGATCGACGCAGCCAAGCAATTCTTCCCCCTCCAGCACGGCCAGCACAAACTTGTCCTCTTGCCCCATCCCCGGTGGACAGACCTTGAGTATCTCTTCGGCATCCGCAGGGACAGGCCCCTTGCTTTCGGTCAGCCAGCTGTAGGCTGGGGCTGCCATGACAACTTCCTCCAGCCAGCCCCTGTGCTCTGGGTGAAACGCTGACAGACGCCGGAGCTCCATCTAGCGCAGCTTGTCCAGCTGGCCGAGAAATTCGGCAGGCCCCATGAAGCCGGTCACCCGCTGGCCGTTCACCTCGTTACCATCGCGATCGAAGAAGAGGAGGGTCGGCAATCCCAGCACGTTGAGGCCGTTGAGCAGATCCACGTCGGCGTCGTCGTTGGCGGTGACGTCCGCCTGCAGCAGCACCATCTCGCTGAAGCGCGCCTGCACATCGGGGTTGCTGAAGGTCTTGTGCTCGAACTCCTTGCAGGCCACGCACCAGTCGGCGTAGAGATCCAGCAGCACCGGCTTGCCGCGGGCGGCGGCAAGCTGCACCTTGAGATCGTCCAGGGTCTTGATGCGGATGAATCGGGGGGCCTGGGTCTGGGCGGCGGCATTGGCCCCCTCGGGTGGCAGCAGCAGATCCTTGCCCACCACCACCAGGCCCATCATCCCCAGCAGCAGGATGAAGCCGCCGAGGCTCTTGCCCACCGAATGGGCGCGATGCTGGTTGTGGTGATAGAGATAACCGCACAGCACCAGCCCCCAGCCAAGCCAGAGCAGGGTGGCGACGAGGTCGCTCAGGAGCCTTGAGAGCAGCAGGATGGGCACCGCCAGCAGCGCAAACCCGAAGAGTTGCTTGATCACATCCATCCAGGCGCCGGCCCTGGGCAGCAGCTTGCCGCCAGAGGTGCCTAGCAAGAGCAGCGGCAGCCCCATGCCCAGGGAGAGGGCATAGAGGGCCGCACCGCCGAGCCAGAGATCGCCACTCTGGGCCACGTAGATAAGGGCCCCGGAGAGCGGCGCCGTGGTGCAGGGAGAGCAGACCAGTCCCGAGATCATGCCCATGATGGCGACGCCGGCCACGGATCCGCCCTGCTGGCGGTTGGAGAAGCCCGAGAGACGGGTTTGCAGGCTGCTCGGCAGTTGCAGGGTGTAGAGCCCGAACATGGAGAGGGCGAGCAGCACGAACATCACCGAGAGGCCGATGAGCACATAGGGGTGCTGCAGGGCCGCCTGGAATTGCAGGCCCGCCGAGGCGACGACGAGCCCGAGCAGGGTATAGGTGACCGCCATCCCCTGCACATAGACAAAGGAGAGCAGGAAGGCGCGACGGGTGGAGAGGCGATGCCCGGCCCCGGCGATGATCCCGGTCAGGATGGGATACATGGGGAAGACGCAGGGGGTGAAGGCGAGGCCGAGACCCAGGGCGAAGAAGGCGGCGACGCTGATCCAGAACCCCTGGCTGCCGAGGGCGGCCGCCAGCCTGTCCTGCTGGCTGCCCGGCACGTCGGTGCCCTGAAGGCTGGTCACCGCTTCCGCCCGGGCGGGGGCGGCGAGGGGCTCGACGGCGATCCGCTTGTCGGTGGGTGGGTAGCAGAGTCCCTCGGTGCAGCCCTGGTAACTCAGAGTGAGGCTGGCCGCGTCCCCGACCCGGGTCAGCGCCACGGGGATCTGCACCTCCTGGTAATAGACCCGGCTCTTGCCGAAGAAGTCATCCTCGTGCTCGGTGCCGGGGGGCAGGACGGGCTCGTCGAAGGCGAGGTTCTCTCCCTTCACACGGATGCTGTGGCGATAGAGGTAGTAGCCGTCGGCGATGCGTATCCGGAGCAGCAGCCGATCACCCTGTTGTTCGCTCTCGAGGGCGAAGGCCTGATCCACCTTGAGGAATCTGGGCTGGGTCTCGATGCCGAGGCTGCCGAGCAGATCCTGGCTGCTGGCCCGGGCGGGGGCCGTCGTCAGGACGCAGAGCAGGCCCAGCAGCATCAGCAGGAAGGAGAGGGGGCGAGAGGCGGTCATGAGGTCTCCTGTGTCAACCAGTCGAGATAGGCAGGGTGGCCCTGGCTTGCCGGGAGCGCCAGGATCTCCGGTACCTCGTAGGGATGGTGGGCGAGAATGCACTGGCGCAGGGGCTCGAACAGCGCGGCCCGACTCGTGATGACGAGCTGGATCTCCCGGGTTCGTTCCGTCTTGCCCTGCCAGCGATAGACGGAGGTGACCCCGGGCAGCTGGTTGATGCAGGCGGCGAGGCGCTGGTCGAGCAGCTGCTCGCAGAGGCGGTCTGCACTGGTCTCGTCGGGGCAGGTGCAGAGCACCAGAATGGCGTCGGTCATAGGGATGGACGGTCTCGGCAACGGGGCGCACGGGCCCCCTGGATCAGCCGTTACTATACCGGGCCGGGGGGCAAATAGCACCCAGCCCCCCGCACCCGGAATAAGTCATGCGCCCGAGATGGACGCTGTGAAAAGGACAGGGCAGAATGAGCGGGCTTGTTCCAATTCTACGTAAGGAAATGTATGACCCAACAGAATGAGCAGCAGAGAAACCGCATGTTGAGCCTGTTGCGTGAAGGGGAGCGCCGCATGCTGGTGCAACTGGCCGGTCTGCTGCGTACCAGTGTCGACGAGATCAATGCGGAGCTGGAAAAAGAGGAGCTGTTGTCGGCGTTGGAGCAACCCATCACGGTGGAGTACCTCAACGGCGTGGTGCAGCATCATCTGTTCGAACGCCTGCACAAGGGGGACATGGTGGCGGCCCAGCGCATGCTGAACCAGTACCAGAGCGACCTCGAAGCCATGATGCGCCAGGAAACCAGGCAGGACGACACCCCGCCGGAAGAGGTCAAGGCCCAGGCCTGACCCCGCGAGGCCCTCTTCAGCACCATCATGCCATCGCATGATGGTGCCTCGCCCTTACCCCTCGAATCGCTTATCCCAGCGCCTTCTGCACCTGTCCCATGGGAATGGGGAACACCTTGTCGTAACTCCAGTTGTAGACGAAGGCATAGACCAGGTAGAAGAGCACGAAGCCCATATCCAGCACCAGCGCCTCCAGCAGGCCGATGTCGAGCCACCAGGACATCACCGGCAGGGCCACGATCAGCAGGCCCCCCTCGAACCCCATGGTGTGCAGCACACGCTGCCACAGCGCCTTGTGGGTGTGGCCCTGATAGCGCAGCAGCAGCTTGTCCACCCCGATGTTGTAGACATAGTTCCAGACGGTGGCGACCACCGAGAAGAACAGGGCCAGGGGGCCCATGTGGTTGAGCCCGACGCCGGTCACCCAGCTGGCCAGCGGGGCGGCGATCAGCAGGCCAATCAATTCGAAGCCGATGGCGTGGCGCAGGCGGTCACGGGTCGTACGCATGGTCTGTCTCTCTCTTTGGTCAGGGAATGGCGGCAATGTATCGCCAAAACCGGATAGATTCACGTTGGTATCTATCGCTAAAATAGATAGATGTGACGACACAACAGCACGGCGGAGCTGGCTCATGACCCCTTCACTGGAACACTTCAAGGCATTGCTGGCGACGGCCGAGACCGGGTCGTTCTCGGCGGCGGCGCGCAGGCTGGGCAAGGCCCAGTCGGTGGTGAGTGCCGCCATCGCCAATTTGGAGATCGATCTCGGCCTTGCGCTGTTCGATCGCAGCGGCCGCTATCCCGTGCTGACCGAGGCGGGGGCCCGCATCTGTCAGGAGGCGGGGGTGCTGCTGGCCCAGAGCGAGCGACTGCAGGCCATCGCCGGCGAGCTGGCCAACGGCGTCGAGTCGCGCCTCACCCTGGCCATCGACGATGACTCCCACCTGCCCTGGCTTGGTTACCTGCTGGAGGAGTTCGCCAGCCGTTACCCGGCGGTGGAGCTGGAGCTGCTGTTTCCGCTGATGGAAGACGTGACCGAGCTGCTCAAGAGCGGCCGTGCCCAGCTCGGCATCAGCTACCAGAAGGCGCACCCCGAGCGGGAGCTGGTCTCCCGCTCCCTGGGGACGGTCACCATGCCCCTGGTGGTCTCTCCGGATCACCCCCTGGCCCACAAGACGCCGTTGAAGGAGAGCGACCTGCAAGGGGCTCGCCAGTTGATGGTGACTGGACGGCGGGAGGGGACGGAGCGCCATCGCTTCCGCCTCTCGGCGCAAGTGTGGTGGGTGGAGGGGGATCTCGGGATCCTGGAGCTGGTGAAACTGGGGCTGGGATGGGCGGCGGTGCCCGAGTTTCTGCTGCACCGGCCCCTGGCGCGGGGGGAGCTGGTGGTGCTCAAGCCGGACTTCATCGCCGAGGCGGAACTGGCGCTGGAGTTGCAGTGGTATCGCGCCCGCCCGCTCGGGCAGGCGGGGCGCTGGTTGCAGGAGGCACTGCTGGCGCGGGTGCCTCGCTAGGGGGGATTCAGTCGATCAACGCGTAGGGCAGGGGTTGCAAACTGAGGCTGGAGCCCTCTTCCAGCTTGAGGCGGAAGCGGGCGTCGGCCTCGGTGTCCTTGGGCAGCACGGCGGTGAGCCACACCTGACCCTGCTGCTGCCAGGCGTTGAGCACCAGACCGCTGCGGCGCCAGTTGTCACCGAGCTGGATCTCCAGGGTGTCACCGCTGGCCACCTGCGTTGCGGCAGTGCCGCTCAGCACGAAGAGGGCGCGGTTGTTGGCGCCGCGATATTTGGCGCGCGCCACCGTCTCCTGCCCCATGTAGCAGCCCTTGTTGAAGCTGATGCCATCAAGGGCTTGCAGGTTCAGCATCTGGGGGATGTATTCCCCCTGATGGACCGCTTCCAGATGGGGGAGACCGGCTTTGATTTCCAGCCCCCACCAGAGTCCTTCGTCGCCCACCGGCAGGTTCAGGGCCAGCGGGGATGTGCTCGCCAGCAGCCAGCGGTCCGCCTCCACCCTGACTGCCATGCCGCCCTCCACCAGACCGGTGCCGGTCAGCGCGAAGTGCTGTGCCATCCAGTCGTCCGTCCCCTGACCAGCCAGTCCGGTCAGGCTGCCCTGAAACTCGCCGATCTCGACCTTGGCAAAGATCGCAAACTTCTTGAGCTCCGGCAGCTGGCGGGCCAGCACTGACGGCTTGGTCAGCATCAGCAGGCTGTCTTCCAGGCAGAGCAGGCGAAAATCGCTCCACAGCTTGCCCTTGGGATCGCAGTGGCCGCCGAGGGTGCTCTGGCCCGGCTGCAGGGCGTTGACGTCGCAGGTCACCTGACCTTGCAGATACTTGGCGCGATCCGGGCCGCCGAGGCGGGTGATGGCCAGATTGGTCAGGGAAAACAGGGTCGGCTCGGCAGGAAGAAGAGGGGTCGGCAGGCTCACGATGGGATTCCAGAGACAGAAAGTATGTGACCTGCATGGTAAAGACGTAAGGAATGTTTGTCAGCCGGAAAATCCTGCTGCTACCATTCCCCGGTCTTTGTAAGGAGAGTTCCATGTTGAACCCAAGTGAGAAGTCCCGCCTGAAGTGGGCCTGCCGTCGCGGCATGCTCGAGCTGGATGTGATCTTTATGCCCTTCTTTGAGCACGAGTTCGATGGCCTCGGCGAGGCCGAACAGCGCACCTTCATCCGCCTGCTGGAGTGCGAGGATCCCGAGCTGTTCCGCTGGTGCATGGGTCACGGCGTGCCCGAGGATCCCGCTTTTGCCGCCATGATCCCCCTGATCCTCGAGCGCAACCAGGCCCGTCACGATAGCCTGCGCTGAGCCCGACTCGCGACCGCCACCCCTCATGGCCAGCCTCGCGTCTCCCCAGCGGGTAGTGATGCCCGTGATCGCCTCCCGCCAGCAGCGTCTGTTGCTGTGCATCCTGTTTCTGTTGCTGCTCTTGCCCGTCGCCAGCCTGATCCAGGGCTGGCAATGGGGGCTGTTCCTCCCTGTCTGGGGGCTGGGCCTGTGGCGCGCGTTGCGTCGCCATCCGGCGGCGAGCGGCGTGCTCGTCTGGGACGGGGAGTGGCTCGAGTGGCAAGGGGCGCGCCATCGGCTGGATCCCCGCAGCCGCATCCTGCCCGGGGTGCTCTGGTTGCGGCTGAAGACGGTGGGGGGCTCCGAGGGGCAGCTCTGGCTCTTCTCCGATGCCCTGGCCCCTGCACACTACCGCGCCCTGGCCCGCGCCATCCACCTCGCTGTCCGCTAGGGGCGTCTCTCTCTACCTGCTACATCTGCCGCTCATAGCAGATGACCCCGCCTGGGCGGGGTCATCTGGGGGAGGGCATACGCCCGAATCGAACGCAACGACCTTATTCCTGATCCGGCGTCATTCCCGATCCGGGGTCAGCACGGTCGGCTTGGAGTCCGGCTGCATGTCCGGATAATCCAGGTTGTAGTGCAGACCGCGAGACTCCTTGCGCTCCAGGGCGCAGTTGACGATGAGCTCGGCCACCTGCAACAGGTTGCGCAGCTCCAGCAGGTTGTTGGAGACCCGGAAGTTGGCGTAGTACTCCTGCACCTCCTGCTTGAGCAGATCGATGCGACGCTTGGCCCGGGCCAGGCGCTTGTTGGTGCGCACTATGCCCACGTAGTCCCACATCATCAGTCGCAGTTCGTGCCAGTTGTGCTGGATCACCACCTGCTCGTCCGAGTCATCCACCTGGCTCTCGTCCCAGGCCGGCAGGCTGGGGGGCACCACGCTGGTGGGCAGCTTGGCCAGGATGTCGGCTCCCGCCTGATGGGCATAGACCACGCATTCGAGCAGGGAGTTGGAGGCCATGCGATTGGCGCCGTGCAACCCGGTATAGGTCACCTCGCCGATGGCATAGAGGCCGGGGATGTCGGTCTGGCCGTTGTTGTCGATCATCACGCCGCCACAGGTGTAGTGGGCCGCCGGGACGATGGGCATCGCCTCCCTGGTGATGTCGATACCGACCGCGAGGCAGCGCTCATAAATGGTCGGGAAGTGCTTGATGATGAAATCCGCCGGCTTGTGGCTGATGTCCAGATACATGCAATCCGCCCCGAGGCGCTTCATCTCGTGGTCGATGGCGCGGGCGACGATGTCCCGCGGGGCCAGCTCGGCCCGCTCGTCAAACTCCGGCATGAAGCGGCTGCCGTCCGGGCGGCGCAGATAGGCCCCCTCGCCACGCAGCGCCTCGGTCAGCAGGAAGTTGGGGTCGTCCGGGTGGAACAGGCTGGTGGGGTGGAACTGGTTGAACTCCAGGTTCGCTACCCGGCAGCCGGCGCGCCACGCCATGGCGATGCCGTCGCCAGAGCTGACGTCCGGGTTGGAGGTGTACTGGTACACCTTGGAGGCCCCGCCGGTGGCCAGCGCCACGAAGCGGGCGCGGATCACCTCGACCTGCTCGGCGTTGCGATTCCAGACATAGGCTCCCAGTACCTTGTTGCCCGGCAGACCCAACTTGCGGGTGGTGATGAGATCGACCGCGTTGAAGCGCTCCATCAGCTGGATGTTGGGGTGGGCGCGCACCTGGTCGATCAGGGTGAGCTGCACCGCCTTGCCGGTGGCGTCGGCCGCGTGGAAGATGCGTCGATGGCTGTGGCCCCCTTCCCGGGTCAGGTGATAGTGGGATTCCCCCTCGGCATCCTCTTCCTGATCGAAGGGGACCCCTTGCTGAATGAGCCACTGGATGGAGTCGCGGGCGTTGCGGGCGGTGAACTCCACCACCGCCGGGTCGCACAACCCGGCGCCGGCGTTGAGCGTGTCGCTCACGTGGGATTCGATGCTGTCGGTCTCGTCGAACACGGCAGCGATGCCTCCTTGCGCATAGAGAGTGGCCCCCTCACTGATGGGCCCCTTGCTCAGAACCAGGACTTTGGCCTGGTCTGCCAATCGCAACGCGAGGGACAGACCGGCGGCACCGCTGCCAATGATGAGTACGTCGCAAAGGTATTCAACACTTGCTTTCATAAGTATCATTGGCCTGGATTAAGAACTGGCCCCATGGTAGCCCAAGGGGGGTTGTGATGCAGCCCGCATCACATTTTTTTCAATGCAAGCGAACTTTCCCTGATTCCTCCTGTCTGAACTTGTGCGCTTAGAAGGGGCCGGAAAAGAAAAACGATAACCTGATGGGGGTTTTACGGCTCTGATGAGCGACCAGAATCTACTGGACGAACAGCTGGTTGAACGGGTCCAGCGTGGCGATAAAAATGCATTCAACCTGTTGGTACGCAAGTACCAGCACAAGGTGGTCAACCTGGTGGCCAGGTATGTCAACAATCCGGGCGATGTACCGGATGTGGCGCAGGAGGCATTCATCAAAGCCTACCGTGCGTTGCCGACATTCCGTGGCGAGAGCGCGTTTTACACCTGGTTGTACCGGATTGCCGTCAACACGGCCAAAAACTACCTGACGTCACAGGGGCGCAGACCGCCCAGCAGTGATGTCGAAGTGGACGAGGCTGAATATTATGGTGGTGGTGAAGCCCTGCAAGAGGTGGCCACCCCGGAAAACCTGGCGCTGACCGACGAGATCAAGCGTACTGTGTTTACCGCCATAGAAGCCTTGCCAGAAGATTTGAGAACGGCGATCACCCTTCGTGAAATGGAAGGGCTGAGCTACGAGGAGATTGCGGAGATCATGGATTGCCCTGTGGGTACGGTGAGATCCCGCATCTTCCGGGCGAGGGAAGCAATCGATAAAAAGCTGCAACCTCTGATCGAGCATTAACTGGGGAAAGACAGGCAAACTTATGGCAAATAAAGAGCAACTTTCAGCCCTGATGGATGGCGACCTCAGCGAAATCGAGGTACTGAACGAGCTGGGAACGGATCCCGCTCTGCAGGATACCTGGTCGCGTTACCATCTGATCGGTGATGCCATGCGGGGTGACCTGCCGGTCAATCTGCAACTGGATCTCAGCGACAGCATCATGCTGGCGCTGGAGGATGAACCCGCCATACTGGCGCCCAAGCCGGCACAGCCTGCTGCGCCCCAGGTGCAGCCCGCCGGCAAGGTGATCCCCTTCGTTCGCCGCTTTGGCCAGCAAGTGGGGCAGTATGCCATTGCCGCCTCCGTGGCTGCCGCCGTCATCTTCGGCGTGCAGCAGTACCAGGGCAAGGATGGTGTGCCGACCAGCCCGGTGCTCAATACCATACCCGTCGGTGGCAGTGCTGCGCCGGTGAGCGTGCACTATCCCCAGGATGGCAGCCGGACCGGTGTGCGTCAGCAAGGTCTGAGCGAGCAGCAGATGCAGGAGCAGCGCGAGCGCATCAATGCCTTCCTGCGCGACCATCAACTGCAACAGCGTCTGCTGCAAGACAAGCAGATTCAGGAATAACGCATTTTTAGGGATCAGATCGTGCGCCAGTCCAGCCGTATCCTGCTGGCCTCTCTCCTGTTGATTTGTGCCAAGGCCTCGGCTGACGATCTGTCGGCCGAGGCCTTGTTGCAGCAGATGCAGAGTGCCGTTTCGCAACAAAACTTCGAATTGTCCATGGTCAAGGCCCGCCAGGGGCGCCTCGAGCCTATCCGTTTCAGCCACGGGATCATCGATGGCAAGGAGGTGGCTCACTTGAGCTATCTCGACGGCAAGGCCGTGGAGTTCCTGCAACGCCAGAACGAATACACCTTCTTCGAAAACACCCATGAACCCTACACCCTCAAGGGGGCGCGTTTCCCCGGGGTCTGGTCGAGCCTGGTGAGGATGCCGCTGCCCCGGGTGATGGAGAGTTATGACCCCGTGCTGGCGGGCCGCAGCCGGGTGGCCGGCCTGGTGGCACAAGTGGTACGGCTGGTGCCCAAGGAGGCGGACAAGTACGGCTTCGTGCTCTGGATTGACGAACAGAGCCATCTGCTGCTGCGGGTGGACATGGTGGATCGAGAAGGCAATCTGGTGGAGCAGGTGCTGGGGGTGGATCTGGACAGGCAATCTGCGCCGGTCCCCTGGCTGGTCACCCTGGCACGCAGCAAGCTGCCGGATGCGCTGGCGCTGGAAGATGCCTATCCCGCTCCCCAGCAGACCCTCAACTGGCACCTGACCTGGTTGCCCGATGGCTTCAAGGTGCTCTCTCAGGATCGGCATCAGCTGGTCAGCACCAGTCTGCCGGTGGATTACATGATGCTCTCCGACGGGCTGGTGGATCTCTCCGTCTACGTCTCACGGGTCGATCCCAAGCAGGCGGTGCGCCAGCAGTTGATTCGCCAGGGGGCTACCTCGCTGGTGAGCTTCGTCAACGAGGTCGGGGTGGAGATCACCGTGGTGGGCGAGGTGCCCGCCGAAACCGCCAAGCGCATCGCCGAGGCAGTGCAGCCCCTGGCCCGCAACGAGGCGGTGCAGTGAGTCTTTGCCGTGAGACTTGCCCTGAGGGTGCCGCCGTGTTGAGATCCGGTGCATCCACCGCCCCCTGTGAGGAGTCATCAGGTGAGTAACATGAGTGAAGAGCTGGCCACAGTAGTGGCCATCGACGGCAATCACGCCTGGGTGGAGTGCGAGCGGCGATCCGCCTGCAGCGGTTGCCACCAACAATCCAGCTGCGGGACCGGCACCGTCGCCAAGGCCTTTCCCATGAAGGCGCAGCGGCTGCGGGTCGCCCTCACCGGCGATGTGGCGGTGGGCCAGCAGATCCGCCTGGGCATCCCTCAGGCCAGCATCCTGTGCGGTGCGGCCCTGGTGTACGTGTTGCCGCTCTTCTGTCTGATGCTGGGCGCCCTGCTCGGCCAGCTCTGGCTGGTGCCGCTCTTGTCGGCGGGAGAGGGGGTGACCATCCTCTGCTGCCTGCTGGGCGGCGCCATCGGATTTTTACTGGTTCGTTACTTTTCTGACCGGCTCGAGCAGGGGGAATACGGTCCCCGCATGCTCGGGGTGGTGCTCAATACCCGTCATCTCTCTTGAGGAGCCGGGTCTGGCGGAGGGCATCCAGGTGCCCAACGCCCGCCAGACAAGGCGCTATTTGTGGGGCCCGCCGACTAAAGATTGGCCGTCGACCGGGTTATCCAGTAAAATCCTGCCCTCATATCCGACCCTAACTTAATTTTGAGTGATTCTTGCTCGATGAAACACATTCGTAACTTTTCGATTATTGCGCACATCGACCACGGTAAGTCGACCCTGTCGGACCGTCTGATCCAGACTTGCGGCGGCCTGTCCGATCGCGAGATGCAGGCCCAGGTGCTGGACTCCATGGATCTGGAGCGCGAGCGCGGCATTACCATCAAGGCACAGAGTGTGACCCTGAACTACCAGGCACAAGACGGTAACACCTATCAGCTGAACTTTATCGACACCCCGGGCCACGTGGATTTCTCCTACGAGGTTTCTCGCTCCCTGGCTGCCTGTGAAGGGGCACTGCTGGTGGTGGATGCCGGTCAGGGGGTTGAGGCACAGACTCTGGCCAACTGCTACACCGCCATGGAAATGGAGCTGGAAGTGGTGCCGGTGCTGAACAAGATTGACCTGCCGGCCGCAGAGCCCGAGCGGGTTGCCGAGGAGATCGAGGACATCGTCGGCATCGACGCGGTGGACGCGGTGCGCTGCTCCGCCAAGACCGGCCTCGGTGTCGATCTGGTGCTGGAAGAGATCGTCGCCAAGATCCCGTCCCCGGAAGGGGATCCGGAGGCGCCGCTGCAGGCGCTGATCATCGACTCCTGGTTCGACTCCTATCTCGGGGTCGTGTCGCTCGTGCGGATCAAGAATGGTTCCCTGAAGAAGAACGACAAGATCAAGGTGATGAGCACCGGTCAGGTGTGGGGTGTGGATCGCATCGGTATCTTCACGCCGAAGCAGGTGGACACCGACGGCCTGGGTTGTGGCGAGGTAGGTTGGGTCGTCTGCGGCATCAAGGATATCCACGGTGCGCCGGTGGGGGATACCCTGACCCTGGCCAAGCACGGTGCCGAGAAGGCGCTGGCCGGCTTCAAGAAGGTGAAGCCCCAGGTCTATGCGGGCCTGTTCCCCATCTCCAGCGATGACTACGAGTCGTTCCGCGATGCGCTGGAGAAGCTCTCCCTCAACGATGCCTCCCTGTTCTACGAACCGGAGAGCTCCACGGCGCTGGGCTTCGGCTTCCGCTGCGGCTTCCTCGGGATGCTGCACATGGAGATCATCCAGGAGCGTCTGGAGCGTGAATACGATCTGGATCTCATCACCACTGCGCCGACCGTGGTCTACGAGATCGAGCTGAACGATGGCTCCACCATCCACATCGACAGCCCGGCCCAGATGCCCGCCATCAACAACATCAAGGAGATGCGCGAGCCCATCGCCGAATGCCACATCCTGCTGCCGCAGGAGTACATGGGCAACGTCATCACCCTGTGCATCGAGAAGCGCGGCGTACAGACCAACATGGTCTACCACGGCAAGCAGGTGGCGCTGACCTACGAGATCCCGATGGCGGAAGTGGTGCTCGACTTCTTCGACCGTCTGAAGTCCACCAGTCGCGGCTACGCCTCCCTTGACTACGGCTTCAAGCGTTTCGAAACCTCCGACATGGTCCGTCTGGACATCATGATCAACGGCGAGCGGGTCGACGCCCTGGCCATCATCACCCACAAGGAGAACGCCCAGTATCGCGGTCGCCAGGTGGTGGAGAAGATGCGCGAGCTGATCCCGCGCCAGATGTTCGACATCGCCATCCAGGCCGCCATCGGCAACCAGATCATCGCCCGCAGCACCGTCAAGGCATTGCGTAAAGACGTCACCGCCAAGTGCTACGGTGGTGACGTGAGCCGGAAGAAGAAGCTGTTGAACAAGCAGAAAGAAGGCAAAAAGCGGATGAAGTCTCTGGGCCGTGTGGATGTGCCGCAAGAGGCCTTCCTCGCCATTCTCCACGTCGGAAAGGATTAATCGATGGCAAGCACCTTTTCCCTGATCCTCGTCGTCGTCACCCTGCTGACCGGCATCATCTGGACGCTCGACAAGCTGGTCTGGGCCAAGCAGCGGGCGGCCAAGATTGCCGCCGCCCGTGCCAATGCCGGTCCGGATGTGGACGAGAAGACACTGGCCAAGGTGGCCCCCATGCCGGTCTGGATCGAACAGACCGGCGGGGTTTTCCCGGTGATCGCGCTGGTGCTGATCCTGCGCTCCTTCATCTTCGAGCCGTTCCAGATCCCGTCCGGCTCCATGATGCCGACCCTGCTGGTGGGCGACTTCATCCTGGTGGAGAAGTTTGCCTACGGCCTCAAGGACCCGGTGACCAACACCAAGTTCCTCGAGACCGGTGAGCCGAAGCGCGGTGATGTGGTGGTCTTCAAGTATCCGCTGGATACCCGGGTGGACTACATCAAGCGGGTGGTCGGCATGCCCGGCGATCGGGTCATCTATCGCAACAAGGAGCTGATGATCCGGCCCAAGTGCGATGAGCAGGAAGGGAAAACGTGCCCAGGCTTCCAGAAGCTGGACGTCAAGTTCGAGCAGCGCGGCGAGTTCAGCCAGATGGGGATCCCGCTGGATCGCTACACCGAACAGCTGGGCGATGTCTCCCACGAGACCTTGCGCAACCCGCTGATGCCGGACCTGGTGGACCGCTACTATCGCCAGCCCGGGACCTACCCCGACGAGTGGGTAGTGCCGGAAGGCCACTATTTCGTGATGGGTGACAACCGCGACAACAGCACCGACAGCCGTTTCTGGGGTTTCGTGCCCGAGCAGAACCTGGTAGGCAAGGCGGTCGCCATCTGGATCAGTTTCGAATTCGAGCGCGAGGAAGGGTCCAGCTTGCCGAGCTGGGTGCCGACCGGTGTGCGCTTCAACCGCATTGGCGGAATCAAGTAAATGAATATCAAGATGAACAGACTGCAGTCCCGTCTCGGGCATGTCTTTCAGGATCCTGAGCTGCTGACCCGGGCACTGACCCATCGCAGCGCAGGGTCCCGTCACAACGAGCGCCTGGAATTTCTGGGGGACTCCATCCTGAGTCTGGTGATTGCCGATGACCTCTTCCACCGCTTCCCGCAGGCGGCGGAAGGGGATCTCAGCCGGATGCGCGCCACCCTGGTGCGCGAGAAGACGCTGGCCGAGCTGGGCCGGGAATTCGACCTCGGGGATCACCTGATCCTGGGGCCGGGGGAGCTGAAAAGCGGCGGTTTTCGCCGCGAGTCCATCCTGGCCGACACCGTCGAGGCGGTGATCGGCGCCATCTATCTGGACACGGATCTGGAGCGGGTGCGCAGCCTCCTGCTCGGCTGGTATGCCAGCCGCCTTGGCGAGATCAAGCCCGGGATCGAACAGAAGGATCCCAAGACCCGTCTGCAAGAGATCCTGCAGGGCAGCCGCAAATCCCTGCCGACCTACACGGTGACCAACGTCAAGGGCGAGGCCCACAACCAGGAGTTCACCGTCCAGTGCGAAGTGGATGGGCTGGATGGCCCCCTGGTCGGGATCGGCTCCAGCCGCCGCAAGGCCGAACAGGCCGCGGCGCAGCAAGCACTGGAACGGCTGTCATGAGCACCATGACGGATCCGGCACTGTGCGCTCTTTTCACTCCATCAGCATTGGGAACGCGGTCATGACAGATACCACCTATTGCGGCTTTGTCGCCATCGTGGGCCGCCCCAACGTGGGCAAGTCCACCCTGCTCAACAAGTTGCTCGGCCAGAAGGTCAGCATCACCTCGAAGAAGCCCCAGACTACCCGTCACCGGATCCTGGGGATCGACACCGAGGAGAACCATCAGACCATCTATGTGGATACCCCGGGTCTGCACATCGAGGAGAAGCGGGCCATCAACCGCCTGATGAACCGCGCCGCCACCAGTTCCCTGGGGGACGTGGCCATGGTGGTGTTCGTGGTGGACGGCACCCACTGGACCAAGGATGACGAGATGGTGCTGGGCAAGCTGCGCCACCTCAAGTGCCCCGTGGTGCTGGCGGTCAACAAGATCGACAACGTCAAGGAAAAAGAGGATCTGCTGCCGCACCTCGAGTGGCTGGGTCAGCAGATGAACTTTGCCCACATCCTGCCCATCAGCGCCGAGAAGGGCACCAACGTGGAGAAGATCCGCGAGTGGGCCAAGGATCTGCTGCCGGAGAACGTCCACTTCTTCCCGGAAGATTACGTGACCGACCGCTCTTCCCGCTTCATGGCCTCCGAGATCATCCGCGAGAAGCTGATGCGCTTCACCGGCGAGGAGCTGCCCTATTCGGTGACGGTGGAGATCGAGCGCTTCAAGGTGGAGGAGACCGGTCTCTACCACATCCACGGGCTCATCCTGGTGGAGCGCGAAGGCCAGAAAAAGATGGTCATCGGCAACAAGGGCGAGAAGATCAAGACCATCGGCACAGAGGCGCGCATCGACATGGAACGGCTGTTCCAGAACAAGGTGCATCTCGAGCTGTGGGTCAAGGTCAAGTCCGGCTGGGCCGACGACGAGCGGGCCCTGCGCAGCCTCGGGTATGGCGACGACTGATTGCTGACCCCGGCTTTCGTCATCCACAGTCGGCCCTATCGGGAGACCAGCCAGCTGGTCGAGGTCTTCACCCAGGATAGCGGTCGATTCACCCTGGTGGCTCGCGGTTCCCGCGGGCCACGCTCCTCTCTGAAGGGGCTGCTTCAGCCCTTCACCCTGCTCACCATTGCCTGGCGCGGCAAGGGGGATCTCAAGAACCTCACCCAGGTGGAGTGCCCGGATCACTCGTTGCGCCTCGGCGGGGATCGTCTCTTCTACGGCCTCTATCTCAACGAGCTGGTCTACTACCTGCTGGAAGCGCACACCCCCTTCCCCGAGGTGTTCGACGCCTATGCCCGTGCCATCATGGCACTGGCGGACGGAGAGACCCCGGAGCTGCCCCTGCGCCGCTTCGAGTTCCTGCTGCTGCAGGCCCTGGGCTACGCGGTGGACTTCGAATATGCCGCGGACGACGACTCCCCCATCGACCCCACCCTGCTTTACGGCTTCGAGCGGGAGCTCGGCTTTGTCGCTTGCGAGCGGGCGCCGGATCCCCGTACCCTGTTCCTCGGCGCCCACCTGCTGGCCTTCGCCGAGGGGCGTTTCGACACGCCTCCCTTGCTGCAGGCGGCCAAGCGTTTCAGCCGACTGGCGCTGCAGCCCTATCTCGGCAAGCGTCAACTGAAGAGCAGGGAGCTCTTTTTGAAGCGAAAAGGCAGTGTTTCAAGCTGATTTTTATTATCTGGTGATGTTTTGTGTTTATGACATCGCCTTTCATGAACAATAATGCTGTCGCCGCGACCAGAACCGGCCTGCGGCGGCACATGGACAGAGGAGCGGGCTCCACCCGCTCCGGCATTCACAGATGACCTGTATCAAGGAGTAAGCAATGAGCGAGATCTACCTGGGTGTGAACATCGACCATATCGCCACCCTGCGCAACGCCCGCGGCACCCAGTATCCGGATCCGGTACAGGCCGCCTTCGTGGCCGAGCAGGCCGGTGCCGATGGCATCACGGTCCACCTGCGGGAAGATCGCCGCCACATCACCGACCGGGACGTGGAGATCCTGCGCCAGACCATCCAGACCAGGATGAACCTGGAGATGGCGGTGACCGAGGAGATGATCGGCATCGCCTGCCGCATCAAGCCCCACTTCGTCTGCCTGGTGCCGGAGAAGCGCACCGAGGTGACCACCGAGGGTGGTCTGGACGTGGCGGGCCAGCTGGACAAGGTGACCGATGCGGTGACCCGTCTTGCGGCTGTCGGTGCTCAGGTATCCCTCTTCATCGATGCGGATCCGTTGCAGATCGATGCGGCCGCCGCGAGCGGTGCTCCCTTCATCGAGATCCACACCGGCCGCTACGCCGATGCCACCACGGATGCCGAGCGCAACGCCGAGTTCAAGCGCATCGCAGCCGGTGCTTCCTACGCCGCAGGCAAGGGCTTGAAGGTCAATGCGGGCCACGGTCTGCACTACCACAACGTCAAGGCTATCGCCGCCATCCCCGAGCTCTATGAGCTCAACATCGGTCACGCCATCATCGGCCGCGCCGCCTTCGACGGTCTGGCCAAGGCGGTCAGCGACATGCGTGCGCTGATGCAGGAAGCCCGTCAGGGGATCTGATGCCGCTTCGCAGGTATCGCAACCACAAGGGACGCTTCGGCGTCCCTTGTGGTTTTCAGGAGTGGAAGGCGGGGTGAACCCCGTGCTCATCTGGCATGGGGCCGGGCATCCGTGTGCAGAGGGCGAAAGGAAAGGGGCGCCTCAGCCTGGTTACGGGAAGTAGCGCTCCAGCAGGGCGGTGAGGATGGCCTGGCACTCGGCATCCGGCTCGCCGGTGATCAGGGCAGGGCGAAAGTGAAGCTGGAAGGCGCGCAGGGCGGCGCGGCTCTGCTCATCCCAGGCGCCGTGCTGGGGTAGGCCGTAGCCGTAACGGGCAAGCTGCTGCTGCCATTGCAGCGCATCCCAAGGGATGAGCTGCGTCTGGCGCAGCTCGGCCACCCGGGCCTCGTCGGGCCAGGCGCCGACACCGTAGCGCAGGGCGAGCTCGCGCCAGGGGAACCGGGGGCCGGGATCCTGCTTGCGCTCGGGGGCGACATCGCTGTGGGCCAGCACCTGGGTGGGGGGGATCTGGTAGCGTTCGACCAGATCCCGGGCGAGGGCGCCGAGGGCGGCGATCTGGGCAGGGGGATAGGGTTGCCAGTGTCTCAGATGGGCGGGCAGGGCCGCGTCTTTCTCGTCATACCCGAGATTCACTATCTCGATACCGAGCGAACTGGCGTTGAGCCCGGCGTAGTGATGCCAGCGACTGCGTCCGGCGTGCCAGGCCCGCTGGCTGTCGGGCACCAGCTGGTAGACCGGGAACGGTTGCTCGTCGGTGTCTCGGGGGATCAGGTAGTGGGCGCTCACCTTGTGCTCCGGCTCGGTCAGCAGGCGCAGGGAGCGGGCATCCTCTTCATCCGTGTAGTGCAGGATGAGGAAGGCGATGCGCTCGTTCTGGCTGGCGCTCTGATGATCCTGATTGAGCCGATAGGGCGCAGGCTGGCAGGCGCCGAGCAGCAGGATGAGGGGCAGTGACCAGAACCAGCGCGCCGCGAACCGGCACGCGCCGCCGCTCGCCGACGGGCGTGGAGCCAGCAGGCGGCGCCAGCCCATGGTCTAGCCTCGCACCTGGCCGGAGGCGGTCATCAGGGCTCGGGCCTGTATTTGGCGGTGAGGCCAATCAGGAAGTTGCGCAGGATCTGATCCCCGCAATCCTGATAGTGCTTGTGATTCCTGGCGCGGAACAGGGCGCTCAGCTCGGACTTGGAGAGGTTGAAGTTCGCGAGCTTGAGGGTGCCCAGCATCTCCTCTTCCTTGTAGTTGAGGCCGATGCGCAGCTTGCGCAGGATCAGGTTGTTGTTGATCCGGTTCGGGATCACCTGGGGCGGGGCATCTTCCCGCACACCGCGGCGCAGGGCGATGAAGCCGTCGAGGAACTGGCTCAGTGCCGAGTCCGGGCAGGCGGCAAAGCCCGCTTCCTGTGCCTCGCCCTCTTCCGCCTCCTTCATCAGCCAGCCGTGCAACTGGGCATGGGTGATGGCCAGATTGCCCTTGGCAAAGATCTCGACCATCTGGTCGTTGCTGATGCTGAGGGCATAGCGCAGGCGGCGCAGAATATCGTTGTTGGTCATGTTGACTCCTGTGGAAACGGCGCAGATGTTACCACCTGCCGCCTGTCCAGTCAGAAAAAGCGCCTCAGTCGGTCAGGGCCAGGTAGCGGGGGGCCTCCTGCCTCACCTGCTCCAGGGCATCCTGCAGCTCCAGCAATTCGGGCTCCAGATCGCTCACGGCGACCCCGTCGCGCAGCTGCTGCTCGAGCTGGGAGAGCAGGCGTTGCAGACCCGGCACCCCGGAGTAGGCGCAGCCACCGTTGAGGCGGTGGAGCTGGGCCAGCACGTCTGCATCGTCGACACTCCCTTCCAGCGCCGCCGCCAGGATGGGCTCCACCTCGTCGAAGCTGGCCAGCAGCATGGTCAGCATCTCCCGGGCGAGGGCCGGCTTGCCGGCGGCCTGACGCACGGCGAGGGGCCAGTCTATCTGCTGATCCCCGTGATTCTGGTGCCGCCTGTGGGCGAAGTCGGTGATGAGCTGCGCCAGCATCCCCTCGTCGATGGGTTTGGCCAGGTAGTCGTCCATGCCCTGGCGAATGAGGCGCTCCCGCTCACCGGGAATGGCATGGGCGGTGACCGCGACGATGGGGGTCTCGGTGTTGAGGGAGTGGTGGCGGATCGCCTGGGTGGCGCTGATGCCGTCCATGACGGGCATCTGGATATCCATGAAGATGATGTCGAACGGCTGGCTCTGGGCCAGGTTGACCGCTTCCTTGCCGTTCTTGCACACCACCACCTCGGTCACCATCTCCTTGAGCATGGCGGCGATGAGCTTGAGGTTGGCGGCGTTGTCATCCACCGCCAGCACCTTGACCGCCTGCACGCTGCGCGGCGTCGGCGCGGGCAGGGGGGCACGGCGTACCGCCTCGGGGGAGAGCAGGGCGTGCAGCAACTTGCGATGGTTGATGGGCTTGGAGAGGCAGTGGACGGCGCCGTGGGCCAGCATGGCGTCGTAGAGGGCCGGCTCGTGGCTGCTGAGCAGCACTATGGTGTTCTGCTGGCCGTCCAGTCCGTCGAGACGGGCAATCACCTGCTGCGGGCTTTGCAGGGTGCTGCTGCCGATGAGCACCATGTCCTGGCTGCTCATCGGGGGCCACTCCTCGTCCACCGTCAGGGAGTGCACATCCAGGTGCCACTCTCCCAGCAGGGCGAGCAGGGAGGCGTGAGTGAAGGGATCTGGCTCCAGCAGCCAGACCCGCTTGCCCTGGATGCGATCCAGCGGAAGCCGCTCGCTCTGGGGCAGGGGCGAGACATCCAGATCCAGGTGGAACGAGAAGACCGACCCCTTGCCGAGTTCGGATTCGAAGCGGATCTGGCCCCCCATCTGCTGCACCAGCTTCTGGGTGATGACGAGCCCGAGCCCGGTGCCCCCATAGCGGCGGGAGATGGAGGAGTCTGCCTGGTTGAAGGCCTGGAACAACTGGCGCTGCTGCTCTTCGGAGATGCCGATGCCGGTATCGCGAATCAGCACCCGCAGGCGCACCTTGTTGCCGCTGGATTCCCCGGTCTGCTCGACACGCACGTCCACGTTGCCGCGCTCGGTGAACTTGATGGCGTTGCCGGTGAGGTTGGTGAGCACCTGCTGCAGACGCATGGGGTCGCCGGTGAGGTAGTCCGGCACGGCGGCATCCACCTGGAGGGAGAGTTCGAGCTGCTTGTCGTGGGCGCTCGGCCCCAGCAGGTGCATGGTCTCGTTGAGGGTGTCCCGCAGGCTGAAGGGGATGTGCTCGAGCTGCAGCTTGCCCGCCTCCAGCTTGGAGAAGTCGAGGATGTCGTTGATGATCCCAAGGAGGTTGCGCGCCGACTTCTCGATGGTCTGCATGTAGTCGGTCTGGCTCGGGGTCAGACTGGTCTTGAGCAACTGGCGGGTGAAGCCGATGACCCCGTTGAGAGGGGTGCGCAGCTCGTGGGACATGTTGGCGAGGAACTCGGACTTGACCCTGGCCGCCTCCTGGGCGCGCTTCTTCGCCATGTCGAGCTCGACGTTCTGGATCTCGATCTGCTCGAGGGTCTCCCGCAGATCCGACGTCGCCTGATCGATGTTCTGCTGCATCTCCTCGTGATATTCGGAGAGCGCCTTGGCCATGGCGTTGATGCCGTTCTTGAGCATGTCCAGCTCGCCGGTGAGCTGGCCGCTGACCCGGGTATCGAGCCGCCCCTCCCTGATCCGGTGCACCGCCTGCACCATGTCGGTGATGGGCTGGGTCACGCTCTTGACCAGACGGAAGCCGAACAGGGCGCTGATGGCCAGCCCGATGAGCACGATGATGACCGCGAAGAAGGCGTCGCGGTACTGCAGGACGATGGCCCTGTCCGTGGCGAGTTGCATGGAGATGTAGCCGATGACCGGCGGCTCCAGATCGCTTGGCAGCGGGAAGCCGTCCAGGCTGGTCTCTGCCTGGATGGGGGTGCGCAGTATGATGTCATCGCCGTTGACGGAGACGCTGGTCAGGGCCGGGATGACGCTGCCGTCCGGCAGACGAAGCTGGCTGAAGTCCCTGTGGTAGTTGGACGTCACGAACAGCTGGTTCTCCTGGGTGAAGACGGCGATGGACTTGATGAAGGGCGAGTTCTTGCGATGGGTGAGCCCGATCAGCCGCTTGAGGGATTCGCGGCTGTGCTGTGTCATGCCGTATTCGCTGGCGATGGCCAGGGGCTCGATGATGTTGATGCCCTGATCGATGAGGTTGTTTTCCAGCTGCTGATAGCGGTGGAAGGTGAAATAGCCGGCGATGAGGCCGCCGATGATGAGGGTCGGCAAGATGGTGAAGGCCAGCACCCGGGCCCTGAGACCGTACTTGGTCATGCCGCCGACCTGTCTTTCGCAAGAGAAGCCATGACCCGGGGCGCATGCAGGCACCGGGGTCGGGCAGGCAATACAGTCACTGTCGCTGTACGGGGTCTCAGGCCGTATCCGGTCATATCAATGGGCCACTTTTGGTCAGAATGGACGATGGGGCGGATGCCGCGGCTGGGGCCCTCAGGCCGTATTTGGTCATACGATTATTCTTGTGGGACAATGGTCTGCCGCAGATTCCACAATCATGACATAGCCACCTATAGGCACCAAGTTTTATGGCCCAGTTTTTTAAGCCCCAAAAGAAATCCACCCAGCCCCAACGTATTGAATTTACGGTAGACAGTCTGGATCACCACTGTGTCGGCATCGGCCGTCATCAGGGCAAGGCCATCTTCGTCGAAGGGGCGCTGCCCGGCGAGGCCATCAAGGCCCGCATCATCGACGACAAGAAGCACTATGCCCACGCCGCCCTGCAACAGGTGGTGACCCCGGCGGCCAACCGGGTCGCCCCCTTCTGCGACCACTATCGCGAGTGTGGCGGTTGCAGTGCCCAGCACCTGGGAGAGAGAGATCAGCTGGCGGCCAAGGAGGCTGGACTGGTCAGCCTGTTCGAGCGCCTTGGCAACATCCAGGCGCCTACGCTGGCACCTGCGCTGACGGGGGAGTCCCACGCCTACCGCCGGGTCTGCCGTCTGGCCATCAAGTTTGACAAGAACGGTCGCTGTACCCGGGTGGGCTTTCGTCGTCGCCAGTCGAACGATCTGGTAGAGATTGCCGGCTGTCCTGTGCTGGCCGAGCCCCTCTCTGCCCTTATCGCCCCTCTGCGCGAATGCCTCAACCGGCTGAAGAGCCAGCGCGAACTGGGCCATGCGGAACTCATTCAGGGGGAGCAGGGCATTCTGATGCTGCTGCGCCATACCGGTCGCCCCACCGAGGCGGATCGGGCGCACTTGACCGAGTTTGCCACCGCCCAGGGGATAGACCTCTATCTGCAGGCGGCGGACGAGCAGATCGAACCTCTGCGTCAACAGTCTCAGCCAAGTTACACGCTGGATGGCCTGTCTCTTGCATTCGCTCCCGGCGACTTCATCCAGGTCAACGGGCCCGTCAACCAGCGCATGGTGGAGCAGGCATTGAGCTGGCTCGACGCAGGCAAGGATGACAAGGTGCTGGACCTCTTCTGCGGCATCGGCAACTTCACCCTGCCGCTGGCCCGCCAGGCCCGCGAAGTGGTGGGGGTGGAAGGGGAGCTCGCCATGGTGACGCGTGCACAGGAGAATGCCCGCCGCAACGGAATCGACAACGCCCGCTTCTACAAGGCGGACTTGAGCGGCGACATCGTGGGCATGTCCTGGGCCCGGGAAGGGTTCGATCTGGTACTGCTGGATCCGGCCAGACCCGGGGCGCTGGAGGTGATGAGCCACGTGGCGGCACTTTCCCCCAAACGGGTGGTCTATGTTTCCTGTAACCCGGTCACCCTGGCCCGTGACAGTCAGGTGCTGGTGCAGGGGGGCTACAAGCTGACCCGTCTGGGGATGCTGGACATGTTCCCCCACACCGGTCATCTGGAGTCCATGGCGCTGTTCGAACGGGGCTGAGTCGAGGCGACCGCATTATTCTGGATGAATCAAGATGCGGTCGTGATGATTTTTCGATGTGCATGATGCTGCCAGAGTGAGGTAAAACAGGTGTTTTTCGCTGCCTTCAACGGGCAGGGCAGAATGCGGTTATCTTGGTTTTCCAGCGGCGGCAGCGCTGTTTGAGCGGGAGTGATTAGGGTAATCTAGGTCGTCGATAGTGGATCGGGTGCGGGGAAGAGCCCTGTCACCTTGCGCGGTGACATGCCTTGAAAACTCTTTCATGCATCCCCATTTGAGGCAGTCATCAGTTGATGAGGGGATGAGGAGAGCATCGGCTTTCGACCCCACACTTTTAAGGATTGATACCATGGTTGCGGTGCGCGATATTCATTTGAAAGACAATTTCACTCTGGATGAGTGGGTCAGTTCCCTTACCCTGAGTGAAAGTGACAAGAATCAGTTGCGAACCGTCTACCAGTATTGCCTGACCCTGGGTGACGAAGCGCTCACCAACCGCCTGCTGGTGCGCGGGGTCGAGATGGTGGGCATCCTGCTGATGCTCAGCATGGATCTCGCCACCCTCAAGGCCGCCATTCTCTATCCCTTCGTCGAAGCCGGTCTCATCAGCCAGGAAAAGGTGAACGAGGACTTCGGCCCCAAGATCGCCAAGCTGGTGGAAGGGGTGCTGGAGATGGAGGCCATTCGCTCCCTGCAAACCCTTCACCGCAGCGAAACCTCGCCGGAGCAGGTGGACAACGTGCGCCGCATGCTGCTCGCCATGGTCGAGGACGTGCGCGCCGTGGTCATCAAGCTGGCGGAGCGCATCGCCTGCCTGCGTGAGGCGAAGAAAGCGGATGAGGAGACCCGGGTGCTGATGGCCCAGGAGATCACCAACATCTATGCTCCCCTTGCGAACCGCCTCGGTATCGGTCAGCTCAAGTGGGAGCTCGAGGATCTCGCCTTCCGCTACCTGCACCCGGACACCTACAAGCAGATCGCCAAGCAACTGGACGAGAAACGGCTCGACCGCGAGCGCTACATCCGCGAATTCGTGCAGTCCCTGCGCGATGCCCTGGCCGAGGCCGGCGTCGAGGCCGAGGTCTATGGCCGACCGAAACACATCTACAGCATCTGGCGCAAGATGCAGAAGAAGCACCTCGAATTCAACGAGCTGTTCGATGTGCGCGCGGTGCGGGTGATCACCAAGCGGCTGCAGGATTGCTACGCGGCGCTCGGTATCGTTCACACCCATTTCCACCATATTCCCCGCGAATTTGACGACTATGTCGCCAACCCCAAGCCCAATGGCTACCAGTCCATCCACACCGTGGTGGTGGGGGAGGAGGGCAAGACGGTGGAGATCCAGATCCGTACCGAGCAGATGCATCAGGATGCGGAGCTCGGTGTGGCTGCGCACTGGCGCTACAAGGAAGGGGCCCAGGCCGCTGCCAAGACCAGCACCTTCGAAGACAAGATCGAATGGCTGCGTAAACTCCTCGCCTGGCAGGAGGACCTCTCGGAGAGCGGCTCCTTGCTGGACGATCTGCGCAGTCAGGTGTTCGAGGACAGGGTTTATGTCTTCACTCCCAAGGGCGATGTCATCGACCTGCCGGCAGGGGCGACGCCGCTCGACTTCGCCTATCACGTGCACAGCATGATCGGTCACCGCTGCATCGGCACCAAGATCGACGGCCGCATCGTGCCTTTCACCTATACGCTGCAAACCGGTGATCAGGTGGAGGTGATCACCCAGAAGGAGCCGAACCCGAGCCGCGACTGGATGAACCCGAACGCCGGCTTCCTGCGCTCCAGCCGGGCGCGGGCCAAGGTGGCCACCTGGTTCAGAAAGCTGGACCGGGACAAGAACATCGCCGCCGGCAAGGAGCTGCTGGAGAAAGAGCTGGACAGGCACAACCTCACCCTATCCAAGGTGGACAAGGTGGTGCTGGAGCGCTTCCATGCGGAGGAGCTGGAAGATTTGCTGGCCGGTATCGGCAGCGGCGACATCCGCATCAACCAGCTGCTCAATTATCTGGACACCCGCTACAACAAGCCGACGGCGGAAGAAGAAGATCGCCGTCTGCTGGAGAAGCTGGAGCAGAAGGCCAATGTGCCCTTCCGCCCCAAACCCAAGGATCACATCGTGGTGGAAGGGGTGGGCAACCTGATGACTCACATCGCCCGCTGCTGCCAGCCCATCCCAGGGGACGCCATCCAGGGCTTCATCACCATGGGACGGGGGGTTTCCATCCACCGGGAGGATTGCGAGCAGCTCAAGGAACTGTCGCGTCGCAACCCGGAGCGCTTGATCGATGCGGTTTGGGGGGAGAACTACTCCGGCGGTTACGGTCTCACCATCCGCATTCTCTCCAACGACAGATCCGGTCTGCTGCGCGACATCACCACCGTGCTCGCCAACGAGAAGATCAACGTGATGGGGGTGCGTTCGCGCTCCAACGTGCGCGAGCAGACCGCCGAAATCGACATGGAGCTGGAGATTTACAACATCAACGCCTTCAACCGGGCATTGGCCAAGCTCAGTCAGCTCAACGACGTGATCAGCGCCAAGCGGCTGTAATGCTCAACAGACCGGCCCCAGTGGCCGGTCTGCATTTTCTCCCTCCTTGCAGAGCATTGAAGACGGTTATCATGCACCCCATCTCCGTCCGCCATGGCTCCACATCATGTGGAACAGTGGCGTGAGCGGATCTTCATGAACCCCATTTACCGAATCGAAAGTGAGTTGCCCATGTCCCAACGCTACGACCTTCCCCAACTGCTCGACATCATGGCCAGATTGCGTGACCCGAACGGGGGCTGCCCCTGGGATCTCAAGCAGAGTTTCCAGACCATAGTGCCGCACACCCTGGAGGAGGCCTACGAGGTGGCGGATGCCATCGAGAGCGAAGATTGGCAAGGGCTGAAGGGGGAACTCGGTGATCTGCTGTTCCAGGTGGTGTTCTATGCCCAGCTCGGCAAGGAGCAGGGATTGTTCGACTTTGCCGACATCGTCGATACCGTGAGCGAGAAGCTCATTCGCCGCCACCCCCATGTCTTCTCCGATGCCGACCTGGGTGACGAGCAGGCGGTCAAAGCGAACTGGGAGGCGGAAAAGGCGAAAGAGCGTGCGGCGCTCGACAAGGAGAGCGTGCTGGACGATATCCCCCTCTCCCTGCCTGCCCTGACCCGGGCCGCCAAGATCCAGAAGCGCTGCGCTACCGTCGGTTTTGACTGGAAGACGCTGGGGCCCGTGGTGGACAAGATCCACGAGGAGATCGACGAGGTGATGGAAGAGGTGTTGATGGCGGATGTGGACGAGGGGCGGGTGAGCGACGAGCTCGGTGATCTCTTGTTCGCCACCGTCAACCTGGTGCGCCATCTGGGCAAGGATCCCGAGCAGGTGCTGCGGGCTGCCAACACCAAGTTTGAGCGTCGTTTTCGTCAGGTTGAACACTTTATTGCCGCAGAAGGTCTGAAAATGACGGATTGCTCCCTGGAGAAGCTGGACGAGGCCTGGAACAAGGCCAAGGAAACCGAGCAAAGTTGATTTGGCGCAAGACGGGGCGGCGGGGAGCCTGATAGATTTTTGTTCATTGTTTGGGAGTGGGGGTTTTGGTATACTGTTTCCCCGTCCTGCTTCATCCCCGAAGCACCCCTTAAAATTCCCTAAACTTCTTTCAGGTTCAGCATGACGACCAAATATATTTTTGTGACTGGTGGCGTTGTTTCATCCCTCGGCAAAGGCATTGCCGCAGCTTCTCTGGCAGCCATTCTGGAAGCCCGTGGTCTGGATGTGACCATCATGAAACTGGACCCGTACATCAACGTGGATCCGGGCACCATGAGCCCGACCCAGCATGGTGAAGTGTTCGTAACCGAGGACGGGGCCGAAACCGATCTGGATTTGGGCCACTACGAGCGTTTCATCCGCACCAAGATGACCCGTCGCAACAACTTCACCACCGGCCGCATTTATGCGGACGTGCTGCGCAAGGAGCGTCGTGGTGACTATCTGGGCGCCACCATCCAGGTGATCCCGCACATCACCAACGCCATCAAGGAGCGGGTGATTGCCGGTGCCGAAGGCCATCAGGTTGCCATCGTCGAAGTGGGCGGTACCGTGGGCGACATCGAGTCCCTGCCGTTCCTTGAAGCCATTCGTCAGCTGGCGGCCATCGTGGGTCGCAACAACGCCATGTTCATGCACCTGACCCTGGTTCCTTACCTGGCCGCCGCCGGCGAGGTGAAGACCAAGCCGACGCAGCACTCCGTGAAGGAGCTGCTCTCCATCGGTATCCAGCCGGATGTGCTGATCTGCCGCTCCGACCGCGCCATTCCGGCCAACGAACGTGCCAAGATCGCCCTGTTCTGCAACGTGCCCGAGCGCGCCGTCATCTCCATGAAGGATGTCGACTCCATCTACAAGATCCCGGCGCTGCTGAAATCCCAGGGTCTGGACGGCTACATCACCGAGCGCTTCGGCATCGAGTGCAAAGAAGCCGACCTGGCCGAGTGGGAACAGGTCATCTATGAAGAGGCCAACCCGACTGCCGAAGTCACCATCGGCATGGTGGGCAAGTATGTCTCCCTGCCGGACGCCTACAAGTCCGTCAACGAAGCGCTCAAGCACGGTGGCCTGAAGACCCGTCTCTCCGTCAACATCAAGTACATCGACTCCCAGGACATCGAGACCCGTGGCGCCGAGCTGCTGGAAGGTCTGGATGCGATCCTGGTACCGGGCGGCTTCGGCGAACGCGGTGTGGAAGGCAAGATCCTGGCCGCCAAATATGCCCGCGAGAACAAGATCCCGTACCTCGGTATCTGCCTGGGCATGCAGGTTGCCTTGATCGAATACGCCCGCAACGTGGCGGGCATGGAAGGGGCTCACTCCTCCGAGTTCAAGAAAGACAGCCCGTACCCCGTGGTCGGTCTCATCACCGAGTGGGTGGATGACGAAGGCAACGTCGAGACCCGGACCGAGAAGTCCGATCTGGGCGGTACCATGCGTCTGGGCTCCCAGCTCTGCCACCTGGTGGAAGACTCCAAGGTGCGTCAGATGTACGGCAGCCCGACCATTTACGAGCGCCACCGTCACCGTTATGAAGTGAACAACAAGCTGCTGCCGCAGATTGAAGCGGCAGGTCTGAAGGTGACCGGTCTCTCCGCCGACAAGAAGCTGGTGGAAATCATCGAGATCCCGGATCACCCCTGGTTCGTGGCCGCGCAGTTCCACCCGGAGTTCACCTCGACTCCCCGTGATGGCCACGCCCTGTTCGCCGGTTTTGTGAAGGCGGCGGGCGAGTATCAGAAGCGTAATTTGAAGTAATTGAAAATAAATGCGGTTGGGGCTCTGTGCCACAGCCGCTTTTTTTGGCATATTTTTGTTGTTTTTTTACGAAACCTGAGGAAATACACATGTCCAAGATCGTTAAAGTGATCGGTCGTGAAATCATCGACTCCCGTGGTAACCCGACCGTTGAGGCCGAAGTTCACCTGGAAGGTGGTTTTGTTGGTATGGCAGCCGCTCCGTCTGGCGCGTCTACCGGTTCCCGCGAAGCGCTGGAACTGCGTGACGGCGACAAGAGCCGTTTCCTGGGTAAAGGCGTGCTGAAAGCCATCGAAGCCGTCAACGGCCCGATCGCTCAGGCTCTGCTGGGTAAAGATGCCAAGGACCAGGCCACTGTCGACCAGATCATGATCGACCTCGACGGTACCGAGAACAAATCCAAGTTCGGCGCCAACGCCATCCTGGCTGTTTCCCTGGCCAACGCCAAAGCTGCCGCTGCTGCCAAAGGCATGCCGCTGTACGCCCACATCGCCGAGCTGAATGGCACCCCGGGTGTCTACTCCATGCCGCTGCCCATGATGAACATCATCAACGGTGGTGAGCACGCCGACAACAACGTCGACATCCAGGAGTTCATGATCCAGCCGGTTGGCGCCAAGACCCTGAAAGAAGCCGTTCGTATGGGCGCAGAAGTGTTCCACAACCTGGCCAAAGTGCTGAAGTCCAAGGGCTACAACACTGCCGTCGGTGACGAAGGTGGTTTCGCTCCGAACCTGAAATCCAACGCCGAAGCGCTGGAAGTGATCGCTGAAGCCGTTGCCGCTGCCGGTTACAAACTGGGCACCGACATCACCCTGGCCATGGACTGTGCTGCGTCCGAGTTCTACGACGCAGAGAAGAAAGAGTACAACCTGAAGGGCGAAGGTCGTATCTTCACCTCCAACGGTTTCTCCGACTTCCTGGCTGACCTGACCACCAAGTTCCCGATCGTCTCCATCGAAGATGGCCTGGACGAATCCGACTGGGAAGGCTTCGCCTACCAGACCGCCGAACTGGGCAAGAAAATCCAGATCGTGGGTGACGACCTGTTCGTAACCAACACCAAGATCCTGAAGCGCGGTATCGACAACGGCATCGCCAACTCCATCCTGATCAAGTTCAACCAGATCGGTTCCCTGACCGAAACTCTGGCTGCCATCAAGATGGCCAAAGACGCTGGCTACACTGCCGTCATCTCCCACCGCTCCGGTGAGACCGAAGACGCGACCATCGCCGACCTGGCTGTGGGTACCGCTGCTGGCCAGATCAAGACCGGTTCCATGAGCCGTTCTGACCGTGTTGCCAAGTACAACCAGCTGATCCGTATCGAAGAAGCCCTGGGTGCCAAGGCTCCGTTCCGTGGTCTGAAAGAAGTGAAGAACCAGGCTTAATTTTCGCCTGCGCTCATGCTTCACAAAGCCCCGCCATCTGGCGGGGCTTTTTCGTTCTGCGCTTATGGGCGTGTGCGAACTGCATTTTTTATTCCGACCAACCCATCCGGCACACAGGCTTTCTTTTGTCTTGCCTGCGAATATGGGAAACTAGGCCGCTTGAAGGAGACTCAGTGCATGCGGCTACTCACTCTTATCCTGCTCCTCCTGTTGGGAGGGCTGCAATATGACCTCTGGCTGGGGAAAAACGGCCTCTCCGACTATCGGGAACTCTCCACCGCCATCGAGCGGCAGCAACAGGACAACCTGGTACTCAAGGATCGCAACAGTCTGATTTACCGGGAAATCGACGATCTTACCTCTGGCCTTGAGGCCATCGAGGAGTTGTCGCGCAACGATCTTGGCTATATCAAGCAGGGCGAGACCTTCTACCGAATCATTCCCAAAGAAAAGGATCAGGTGACGGAGCCTGATGGTGCCCCCTACGATGACTGATAGCCTGAGCGGCCTGACCGCCATCGTCCCGGCTGCCGGTATTGGTAGTCGCATGGGGGCCAGTTGCCCTAAGCAGTACCTTTCCCTGGCAGGGAAATGCATTCTGGAGCACACCCTGGAGCGTCTGCTCTCCCATCCCGCCATCGCCCGTGTGATCGTGGCGCTGGCGCCCCACGACCGCTGGTTTGAGACCTTGACTGTGGCAACCGATCCGCGGGTGCTGCGAGTGCAAGGGGGAAGCGAGCGTGCCTACTCCGTGCTCAATGCGTTGCACGTTGCAGAAGGGGAGTGGGCACTGGTGCATGACGCGGCCCGGCCCTGTCTGACCCACGAGGATCTCGATGCGCTCATTGCTGCCGCCATGGCCTCTGGCGGTGCCATCCTCGGCAGCCGGGTGCGCGATACCATGAAGCGCACCGATGCGGCCGGCAATATCCTCGCCACCGTGGATCGCGAGCAGCTCTGGCATGCCCTGACGCCCCAGATGTTTTTGGTCCGCCCCCTCAAGCGGGCGCTGGAGGAGGGGCTGGCGCTCGGCGCCGCCATCACCGATGAAGCCTCCGCCATGGAGCGCGCCGGTTTCCCCGTGCGCATGGTGGAAGGGCGGGCCGACAACATCAAGGTGACCCGGCCGGAAGATCTCTCCCTGGCCGGGCTCTATTTACAGCAACAACGTGCGTGCCGGTCGGCACGACCCGATTCATCCCCAGAGGAGCAGGCATGATCCGCACCGGACATGGTTTTGATGAGACAGATTTCCGTGTATTGAGGAGGGCGCAGGCATGATGCGGATCGGACATGGTTTTGATGTTCACAAGTTTGGCGGGGTTGGTCCCTGCATGCTGGGCGGGGTGGCGGTGCCCTATGAACAGGGCCTGCTGGCCCACTCCGATGGCGACGTGGTGCTGCATGCGGTGAGCGATGCCCTGCTGGGGGCCATCGGCGCCGGTGACATCGGCCGCCACTTTCCCGATACCGCCGCCGAATTCAAGGGCATCGACAGCCGCATCCTGCTGCGGGATGTCTTTGCCCGCGTGCAGCGCGCAGGTTATGCCATCGGCAACCTGGATGTGACCATCATCGCCCAGGCCCCCAAGATGGCCCCCCATATCGACGCCATGTGCGCCGTGCTGGCCGCAGATCTGCAATGTGATTTGAACCGGGTGAACGTCAAGGCGACCACCACCGAACAACTCGGATTCACGGGGCGCAAGGAAGGGATCGCCACCGAAGCCGTCGTCTTGCTGGTGAAACAATGATGCTTGAACAACTTGCCTATCTGCACGGGACGCCCACTGCTCGCGGCATCCTCAAGGCCGAGGCCGCCGACTTCGTGGTCAATGAAGATCTCGGGTTTGCACCTTGCGGCGAGGGGGAACACATCTTCGTCCGGGTACGCAAAACCGGCGAGAATACCGCCTGGGTGGCTGGCCTGCTGGCCGATGCGGCCGGGGTTGCCCGCAATGCGGTGACCTGGGCTGGTCTGAAAGATCGCCATGCGGTGACCGAACAGTGGTTCGGCATCCATCTGCCGGGCAAGGGCGAGCCGGGTCTCTCGGTCATCGAGAACGACAACATCCGGATCCTTGAGGTGAAGCGCCACAACAAGAAGCTGCGGGTCGGCTATCTCAAGGGCAACCACTTCACCCTGCGTCTAACCGGTCTGGAGCAGGCCGACGGGCTGGAATCCCGTCTGCAGGCGATTGCAACCCAGGGGGTGCCCAACTACTACGGCGAGCAGCGTTTCGGCCGCGGTGGCAACAACCTGGAGGCCGCCAAGGCGATGTTCGCCGGCAAACGGATCAAGGATCGCAACAAGCGCTCCCTCTATCTGTCCGCCGCCCGCAGCATGCTGTTCAATGCCATCGTCAGCGCCCGCATCGAGCAGGGGCTGGCCCATCAGCTGCTGGCTGGCGACTGCGTGATGCTCAAGGGCAGCCACTCCATCTTCAGTGAAGAGAGCGTGACGCCCGAGCTCGAGGCGCGCCTTGCCTCCGGAGACGTGCAACTGACCGCTCCCCAGTGGGGCCGTGGCCGTCTGGCGAGCCAGGGGGCAGCCGCCGAGTTCGAGCAAGGAGTGCTGGCCTCTTATGGCGACTGGTGCGAGGGGCTGGAGAAAGCCGGGCTGGATCAGGACAGGCGCCCGCTGCTGCTCAAGCCGGAGCAGATGAGCTGGCAACGGGAGGACGAGGTGTTGACCCTGTCGTTCTTCCTGCCTGCCGGCGCCTTTGCCACCAGCGTGGTACGAGAGTTAATGCAGGCCGAAGAGGCCGATCACGGTCTCAGGAACTCAACCGATGCGAATTCTGGTCAGTAATGACGATGGGGTACACGCCGAGGGCATTCGCGCCCTCAGCGAGGCGTTGCGTGCCTGTGGCGAGGTCGTGGTGGTGGCGCCGGATCGCAACCGCAGCGGTGCCAGCCACTCCCTGACGCTGGAAGTGCCGCTGCGGGTCACCCGCCTCGATGCGTCCAGTTTTCACGGCATCAAGAGTTATGCGGTCAAGGGGACGCCGACCGACTGCGTTCATCTGGCGGTCAACGAACTGCTGCGCCCTGAGCCCGACATGGTGGTGGCCGGTATCAATCACGGGGCCAACCTGGGGGATGACGTCATTTACTCGGGGACGGTGGCGGCCGCGACGGAAGGGCGTCATCTTGGTTTCCCCTCCATCGCCGTATCGCTGGTGGGCAAGACCCATTTCGCCAGTGCGGCCCACTACGCCGCCCAGCTGGTGCGGGGGCTGATGGTGCATCCGTTGCCTGCGGATCAGATCCTCAACGTGAATGTGCCTGACCTGCCGCTCGAGCAGATCAAGGGGATCAGGGTGACTCGTCTTGGCAATCGCCACCGGGCGGAGTCGGTGATCCGCACCGAGGATCCCCGTGGTCAGCCGGTCTACTGGATTGGTCCCCCCGGCAACCAGCAGGATGCGGGAGAGGGAACGGACTTTGCCGCCATCGAGCAGGGTTATGTCTCCATCACTCCCCTGACCATCGACATGACGGCCTACGGCAGTCTGTCGACCCTGGGCGCGTGGCTGGATCTGCAGGGATGACGTTGTGATAGTACAGCGCCTGTTGAATCAACTGATTGCCCAGGATGTCCGCGATTTCCGCGTATTGGCGGCGATCGCGAAGGTGCCGCGCCAGCTGTTTGTGGACGAGGCCATGGCCCACAAGGCCTGGGACAATACGGCCCTGCCCATCGGCCATGGGCAGACCATCTCCCAGCCTTACATCGTGGCGCGCATGACCGAGCTGCTGATCCAGAACGATCCGGCCCATGTGCTGGAGATCGGGACGGGATCGGGCTACCAGACGGCGGTACTGGCCCACCTAGTGGAGCATGTCTACACCATGGAGCGGATCAAGTCGCTGCAGTTTCAGGCCCGGCGCAGATTGCGCCAGCTCGATCTGCACAATGTGTCGGCCAAGCACGGCAATGGGTGGCTAGGTTGGCCCAACAAGGGCCCTTTCGACGCCATTCTGGTGACGGCGGCGGCCAGTGAGGTCCCCAAGGCCCTGACCGATCAGCTGGCTGACGGTGGTCGTCTGGTGTTGCCGGTGGGTGATGGCCAGCAGACCCTGCAGCTCATCGAGCGATCGGGCTCCCAGCTCACCAGCCGGATCCTGGAGCCGGTACGTTTCGTTCCCCTGATTGACGGAGATGTCGAGTGAAGTTGTTTTCCCGCCTTTATGTTCTGGTGATGCAGTGGGCACGCCACAAGTATGCCCCCTGGTATCTGGCCATCACCGCCTTTATTGAATCCATCTTCTGGCCCATTCCGGTGGATGTGATGCTGGCGCCCATGGCGCTCGGCAAACCTCATCGCGCCTGGCACTATGCCGCGCTGGCCACCCTCTTTTCGGTGCTGGGCGCCCTGTTTGGTTATCTGCTCGGCTATGCCCTGTGGGAGCCAGTGGTGCAGCCGCTGGTGACCTCGGTTGGCTATGAGGACAAGATTGCCCTGGCCGAGCAGTGGTTCGCGCAGTGGGGCATCTGGGTTATTTTTATTGCCAGCTTCACGCCGATCCCCTACAAGGTGTTTACCGTCACGGCTGGCTTGCTCCACATGGCACTGTTGCCTTTCATCCTGACCTCGCTGATCGGTCGTGGCATGCGCTTCTTCCTGGTTGCAGGTCTGATGCGCTGGGGCGGCGAGAAGATGGAGCGCAAGCTGATGCACTATGTGGATGTGCTGGGCTGGCTCTGTATTGGTTTGGCCGTTGCGGCCTATTTCTGGTTTAGTCGTTAAGGATCCACTATGTGTTCGCGTGTTTGGCAAGGTAGCGGTGTCGTCGTGTTGTCATGGCTGCTGCTTGCCTGTTCCTCCAGCAAGACTGCGGCTCCGGTGCACAGCCTGGGCAATGATCAGGTCGCTTCGACCATCCCCGTGCGTCAAGGTATGACCAAGCCCGGCATTGCAGGCAACGGGTACACCGTGGTCAAAGGAGACACTCTCTACTCCATTGCATTTCGTTCTGGCATGGATGTGGCTTCGCTTATCAGCATCAATGGCATCACTCCCCCCTATAACATTTATCCCGGCCAGCAGCTCAGGCTCGATGGCGCTTCCGCCCCCATGGCGGTGGCAACCGTCGGCAGCCCTGTCAGTCGTGGCAGCGTGACGGGGTCTGGCAGTTACGAGGTGCGCCGTGGCGATACTTTGAGCAGCATCGGTCGCCAGTTCGGTCTCTCCAACCAGGCCTTGGCCCAGCGCAACAACCTCCAGGCTCCTTATGCATTGCACGTGGGCCAGGTGCTCAATGTGGGGGGCGCGGGGTCCTCGGGTGGTCAGATGGTGGCAGCAACCACACCGGTGGTGACCAGCACGGGGCCCAAACCCCTGGCCACGGCTCCGGCAGGTACGACCACACCATTTATTGCTCAGAAAACGATTGCTCCTGCCTCGTCAACAGCATACGCTCAGGCGAAAGAACAAAAAACCGTCAGTTCCTCGTCAACACTCTCCTGGCATTGGCCGACCAAAGGGCGGATCGTTGAAGGCTTCTCCGTTGCGGAACAAGGCAACAAGGGCATCGACATTTCCGGCCAGAAGGGCCAACCCATTTACGCTGCGAGCAGCGGCAAAGTGGTCTATGCGGGCAGTGCACTGCGAGGTTATGGCAAGCTGATAATTCTCAAGCACAGCGATGACTACCTCTCCGCCTACGCTCACAACGATGAGTTGAGGGTCAAGGAGGGAGACACCGTGAAGGGCGGAGCGGTTATCGCCAATATGGGTAGCACGGATGCGCCGGATGTGCGCTTGCACTTTGAAATCCGGTACAAAGGCAAGTCGATCAACCCGATGGGCTATTTGCCAAAGCGTTAACTCAGAGAGCTGAGTCTTACTCTGGTGTAGGTCAGGGAGAGATATCATGAGCCAAGAACAACTGGTAATGCAGGATGCAGAGTTAGAGTTCGACGAGGAGCTGGAGGTTCAGGAGGAAGAAGAGGTTCAGGAAGTGGCGGCCGAAGCCGAAGAGACCATTTCCGATGAACTGATGGCGCCCGAGCTGAACAAGGTAATGGACGCCACCCAGCTCTATCTGGGGGAGATAGGCTTCTCCCCCTTGCTCACGGCTGAAGAGGAAGTCTACTACGCCCGCCGTGCCCTGCGTGGCGACAAAGCGGCGCGCAAGCGCATGATCGAATCCAACCTGCGCCTGGTGGTCAAGATTGCCCGGCGCTACAACAACCGCGGCCTGGTGCTGCTGGATCTCATCGAAGAGGGCAACCTCGGCCTTATCCGCGCCGTCGAGAAGTTCGACCCCGAGCGAGGCTTCCGTTTCTCCACCTATGCCACCTGGTGGATCCGCCAGACCATAGAGCGGGCCATCATGAACCAGACCCGTACCATTCGTCTGCCCATCCATGTGGTCAAGGAGCTGAACGTCTATCTGCGCACTGCGCGCGAGCTTTCTCATCGTCTCGACCATGAGCCGACCGCCGAGGATATCGCCTCTGCACTGGATCGCTCTGTGGACGATGTGAATCGCATGCTCAAGCTCAACGAGAAGATCACCTCGGTGGATACTCCCATTGGTGGCGATCGCGACAAGGCGCTGCTGGACGTGCTCTCCGACGAGCGCGGCATGGGGCCCGAGCTGGAGTCCCAGGAAGATGACATGCGCAGCAGCATAGTGCACTGGCTGGAGGAGCTAAATCCCAAGCAGCGCGAAGTGCTGGCCCGCCGTTTCGGTCTGCTCGGCTATGAACCGGCCACCCTGGAAGACGTGGGCGCCGAGATTGGTTTGACCCGCGAGCGGGTGCGCCAGATCCAGGTGGAAGGGTTGCGCCGTCTGCGGGAGATCCTGCTGGGGCAGGGGCTCTCCATTGAGGCGCTATTCCGCACCAATTAAACGGGTATGAATACCGTCATCAAGATGAAAAAGGGGCCGCAGGCCCCTTTCTTTTTGTCGTGGATCGTCAGGATCACACCGGATCCAGGGTATCCAGCGGCCAGCGCGGCACGGCCTTGACGACCAGGGGTTCGAAGACTCCCGCCTTAAGGCGTTGCATGCCGGCATAGGCGATCATGGCGCCGTTGTCGGTGCAGTATTCGGTGCGCGGGTAGAAGACTTCACCTTTGAGGCTCTCCATCAGCTCGGCCAGCTGGGCGCGCAGATGACGGTTGGCACTGACGCCGCCTGCCACGACCAGACGATTGAGACCGGTCTCTTTCAGGGCACGGCGGCACTTGATGGCCAGGGTGTCGACCACCGCATCCTCAAACGCCCGGGCGATGTCGGCACGGGTCTGTTCATCATCACCGTTGGCGGCAATGGTGTTGGCGGCGAAGGTCTTGAGACCGGAGAAGCTCATGTCGAGCCCGGGACGGTCGGTCATGGGACGCGGGAAGGTAAAGCGTCCAGTGGTGCCCTTCTCCGCCAGCCGGGAGAGCAGCGGACCACCGGGGTAGTCCAGACCCATCAGCTTGGCGGTCTTGTCGAACGCCTCACCGGCGGCATCGTCGATCGATTCGCCCAGCAGCTGGTAGCTGCCGATGCCATCGACCCGGACCAGCATGGAGTGGCCGCCGGAGACCAGCAGCGCCACGAAGGGAAACTCGGGGGCTCGCTCTTCCAGCATGGGGGCCAGCAGGTGACCTTCCATGTGGTGCACGGCGATGGCTGGCTTGTCCCAGGCCATGGCCAGCGAGCGGCCTATGGTCGCCCCGACCAGGATGGCGCCAACCAGACCTGGCCCCGCGGTATAGGCGATGCCATCGATGTCATCCTTGCCAAGTCCGGCCTCTTTCAAGGCGGCCTGGATCAAGGGGATCGTCTTGCGTACATGGTCCCGGCTGGCGAGCTCGGGAACAACGCCGCCGTAGTCCGCATGCAGCTTGACCTGGCTGTACAACTGGTGGGAAAGGATCCCTTTTTGATCATCGAAGATCGCGATCCCGGTTTCGTCACAGGATGTCTCTATGCCCAATACACGCATTGCTAAAAAATTTCACTGCTAAAATGAGACGGCTATGGTAACCTTCGCGGGTTTTTTAAACCAGAGCGATCTCTGCGGGTTTACTTTCATTCCCTGTCCAGAGTATAATTTCGCACCATTTTAAGACATGCTGATCGATTGAAGGTCAGCTAACAATTTATCACTGAGGTGAAAGGCACATGCCAGTAATCAAAGTCCGTGAAAATGAGCCGTTTGACGTTGCTCTGCGTCGCTTCAAGCGTTCTTGCGAAAAGGCCGGTATCCTGTCCGAAGTTCGTAGCCGTGAGTTCTACGAGAAGCCGACTACCATTCGCAAGCGCGCCAAAGCGTCCGCTGTCAAGCGTCACGCCAAGAAGCTGTCCCGCGAAAACGCACGTCGTATCCGCCTGTACTAATCAAGGGATCATGCCGTGTCTCTGAAGGATCAACTCAAGGATCAGCAAAAGCTCGCCATGCTTGCCAAAGACAAGCTTCGGTTGGGTGCTATCCGCTTGTTGATGGCAGAAATCAAGCAGCGTGAAGTCGATACCCGTGTCGAGCTCAATGATGAAGAGATCCTCGCTGTCGTGACCAAAATGGTCAAACAGCGTCGCGATTCCATCAGCCAGTTTGAAGCTGCCGGTCGCCAGGATCTCGCCGACAAAGAGTCCGCCGAGATCGTTGTGCTGCAGGAGTTCCTGCCACAACAGCTGACCGCAGACGAAATTGCCGCCCTGATCGAGCAAGCCATCACTGAAAGTGGTGCTGCCGTCATGGCTGACATGGGTAAAGTCATGGCTGTCTTGAAGCCAAAAATTCAGGGGCGTGCCGATGTCGGCGCCGTCAGTGCTCAGGTGAAAACCCGCTTGGCGTAACAGGCAACTCTCTTGTTTGGTCGAAGAAGCCGTGCTTCCCATTGGAATGCGCGGCTTTTTTATTTCCTATGCAATGAAACAGGACGGTTATGGCTGGCAGGATCCCGCAATCCTTTATCGATGATCTGCTCGTACGCACGGACATAGTCGAGTTGATCGACTCCCGTGTGCGGTTGAAGAAAGCCGGTAAGAACTACCAGGCTTGCTGCCCTTTTCATAACGAAAAAAGCCCCTCCTTTACCGTCAGCCAGGAGAAGCAGTTCTATCACTGTTTCGGTTGTGGTGCCCACGGCAATGCCATCGGCTTTGTCATGGAGTACGACGGCCTGGAATTCCCCGATGCCATCGAAGAGCTGGCAAGCCTGCACGGTATGCAGGTTCCCCGTGAGCAAACGGCGGGTGGATCAAGCCATAGCCAACCAGCCGTCAGCAAGGATCTGTTCGAGCTGATGAACCAGATTGCGCGCTTCTACGAGAGCAATCTCAAGAACGCGCCTCAGGCGGTGGAGTATCTGAAAGGCCGGGGCCTGACTGGCGAGGTGGTCAAGCGCTTCAACATCGGTTATGCCCCTGGGGACTGGGATCAGGTGCGTCGCCGCTTTGGCGCCAGTAGGGATCACGAACAACTGCTGATTTCGGGCGGTATGCTGATCCCCCGTGACAGCGGCCCGGGCAGCTACGATCGTTTCCGCGATCGCATCATGTTTCCGATCCGGGACAAACGCGGCCGGGTCATCGGCTTCGGTGGCCGAGTGTTGGGGGATGGCACGCCCAAGTACCTGAACTCCCCCGAAACCCCCATCTTCCACAAGGGGCGAGAGCTGTTCGGCCTTTATGAGGTCAAGCAGGCACACAAGGATCCGCGCCGGATCCTGGTGGTGGAAGGCTACATGGATGTGGTGGCGCTCGGCCAGTACGACATCGACTATGCGGTGGCGGCACTGGGGACTGCGACCACCAGCGATCACATCCACACCCTGTTCCGTACCACGGCAGAGGTGGTCTGTTGCTACGACGGCGACAACGCCGGTCGGGAAGCGGCCTGGCGGGCGCTGGATAACGCGCTCTCCCACCTGCAGGACGGCCGTGAACTCAAGTTCGTCTTTTTGCCGGATGGCGAGGATCCCGACTCGCTGGTACGCCAGATCGGCAAGGAGGGGTTCGAAGCGCTGCTCGACAAGGCCCAGTCGTTTGCGGATTTCATGTTCGAACGCCTCGGGCGCGATGCGGCTCTTTCCGGTGAGGCAGGCAAGTTTGAAGTGGCCAACAAGGCCGCTGAGCTGATTCGTCGGGTACCGGAAGGTTTCACGCGTGAGGGGTTGATTACCCGACTCTCCAGCATGATGCGCTGGGGAGAAAACAAGCAGCGGATTACCGAGCTGTTTGCCCGCAACAGCCAGCCCAAGGTGGAAGTCAACAAACCCAAGGCGACCAAGCTGACGCCGATCCGCAGGGCTCTGGCCCTGATGGTGCAGTATCCGGCGATCACCGCCGAGCTGCCGGCCATGCCCGAGTTGGCCGGGCTGCGCCTGCAGGGGATCCCTTTCCTGCTGCAACTGCACCAGCAGATCCTGATCCAGCCGGGAGTGACAACGGGTATCCTGCTGGAGCATTGGCGCGGTACCAAAGAGGGAGAAATCCTGGCCCAGCTGGCGATGCACGATTTGTTTGAAGAGGTAAAGCTCGACCAGGAGCCCGATATTCTGGGAGAATTACAGGATACCTTTGTCGGTTTCATCAACCTTTTCCTGAAGCAACGGATCGAAGAATTGCAGGCCAAGGTGGCGCAGGAAGGGCTAAGCTCTGAGGAAACTCAGGAGCTGATGATGCTGATCAGAGAGGTGCAGATTGAGAAAAGAAATGAGAGTGGGGCTTGATATTTGAGTGAGCAGTCCCAATATGAATAGCGTTGCCCGAATAGACGGGATTGAAAGCAAACACTTTATAACCACCTGGCCCCGACAACACTGCGGGCAGGGGTTTCTCATGACCGACGCCGCAACCAGACATAGCATGTCTGGCGGTTTTCTATTAGAATTGGCTATTTGCGCAGCAGCGCACTGTACGCGCAACCTAGCAACACCAACCGGATGAGTTCTATGGAGCAAACCCCGCAGTCTCAGCTTAAACTCCTCGTTGCCAAAGGTAAAGAACAGGGCTACCTGACCTATGCCGAGGTGAACGATCACCTCCCGCAAGACATTGTCGATTCAGACCAGATCGAAGACATCATCCAGATGATCAACGATATGGGCATTCAAGTGGTTGAAAACGCTCCGGATGCCGATGACCTTATCATGGCTGAAGGTGGTACCGCCGATGAGGACGCTGCCGAAGCAGCGGCCCAGGCTCTGGCATCTGTTGAATCTGAGATTGGTCGCACGACCGATCCCGTCCGCATGTACATGCGGGAAATGGGTACCGTCGAACTGCTGACCCGCGAAGGCGAGATCGACATCGCCAAGCGGATTGAAGACGGTATCAACCAGGTACAAAGCTCCGTCGCCGAGTACCCTGAAGCCATCACTTACCTGCTCGAACAGTACGACAAGTACGAAGCCGAGCAGCTTCGCCTGTCCGACATCATCTCCGGCTTCATCGATCCGAACGAAGTGGATGACGTGGCGCCGACCGCCACTCATATCGGCTCCGAGCTCAGCGAGGACGACCTCGCCGACGAAGACGAAGACGAAGATGAGGACGAAGACGAAGACGGTGACAACTCCGACGATGACGGCGACGGTGGCCCGGATCCGGAAGTCGCTCGCGAGAAATTCGGTGAACTGCGTGCCCAGTACGAGGTGACTCGTCTCTCCATTCAGCAGAATGGCCGTGCCCACGACGACACCCAGAATGCCATCGCCCAGCTGGCCGATGTCTTCCGTCAATTCCGCCTGATGCCCAAGCAGTTCGATCGCCTGGTCAACAACATGCGGGAGATGATGGAGCGTGTCCGCGTGCAGGAACGCATCATCATGAAGCTCTGCGTTGAGCAGGCCAAGATGCCGAAGAAGACCTTCGTTGCGGCCTTCACCAACAACGAGTGCGAAACTGCCTGGTTCGAGTACCAGAAGCAGGCCGGCAAGGCGTGGTCTCCCCGCCTGCTCGAGATGGACGAAGAAGTACTGCGTTCCATCGGCAAGCTGCAGCAGATCGAAGAAGAGACCGGTCTGTCCATCGCCCAGATCAAGGACATCAACCGCCGCATGAGCATTGGTGAGGCCAAAGCCCGCCGTGCCAAGAAAGAGATGGTCGAGGCCAACTTGCGTCTGGTTATCTCCATCGCCAAGAAGTACACCAACCGCGGTCTGCAGTTCCTGGATCTGATCCAGGAGGGCAACATCGGTCTGATGAAGGCGGTCGACAAGTTCGAATATCGTCGCGGCTACAAGTTCTCGACCTATGCCACCTGGTGGATCCGTCAGGCCATTACCCGCTCCATCGCGGATCAGGCCCGTACCATCCGTATCCCGGTGCACATGATCGAGACCATCAACAAGCTCAACCGTATCTCCCGCCAGATGCTGCAGGAGATGGGTCGTGAACCGAACCCGGAAGAGCTGGCCATGCGCATGGGCATGCCGGAAGACAAGATCCGCAAGGTACTGAAAATCGCCAAGGAGCCCATCTCCATGGAGACGCCCATCGGTGATGATGAAGACTCCCACTTGGGCGACTTCATCGAAGATACCACCCTGGCTCTGCCAGCGGATGCGGCCACCAGCGAGAGCCTGCGCAACGCGACCCGCGAAGTGCTGGCCGGGCTGACCGCACGGGAAGCCAAGGTACTGCGCATGCGCTTCGGTATCGACATGAACACCGACCACACCCTCGAGGAAGTGGGCAAGCAGTTCGACGTCACCCGTGAGCGTATCCGTCAGATCGAAGCCAAGGCCCTGCGCAAATTGCGCCATCCGAGCCGCTCGGAAGTGCTGCGCAGCTTCCTGGACGAGTAGTCCCGGGTTTTGTCAGCCTGACATAGCAACAAAAAGCCCCGCCATGCGGGGCTTTGTTTTATCCGTGCTGGCATGGGCGTGAAGAGGGGTCATGGAACCGCTTGAATATGGATGAAATCTCGCCAAGTGGTTGATCTGACTATGGACGGGGTATCCGCCATCCCCTATAATCCACGCCGCTAACCAGCATCAATGGCCCCTTAGCTCAGTTGGTCAGAGCAGTCGACTCATAATCGATTGGTCGTGGGTTCAAGTCCCCCAGGGGCCACCATTTTCAGACAAAGCCGCTATTTTGAGCGGCTTTGTCGTTTCTGGCGCTCACCAGCGCCTGTCCAGATCCTCGGCATAGAGTGCCATGGCGCACCGGTAGGGGAGCAGGGCGGGATCCGTGGTGGTGGTCGCGAGGATCCCCAGCAGCGTCTCCATCCCCTCCTTGCTGCGCCCTAGGTTGTAGCAGGTCATGGCACGAAACACCTTGAACTCCAGGGCATCGGGGAAGCGGGACAGGGCCTCGTCAAAGGTGGCCAGCGCCTCGGGATGACGGCCCGTGGTGCGATAGGAGCTGCCAAGTCCAAGCAGGGCCCCGCGCAGCGACGCCTCGCCAAGCCCCAGCGACACGGCCTTCTGATAGAGCGGAATGGCCTCGGCCTCTCGCCCCAGCATGTCGTGCAGTCCGGCCACTTCGTAATGCAGCTCGGCGTGGGCCGGGTACGCGATGAGTTGCAGCAGACCGTGCTGACGGGCTTCCTCGATCCGTCCCTCGGCCTTGAGGGTGTTCAACTGTTTCATATGCGCTCCTGCATGGGGATGAAGGATCAGTATGCCTGCCGACAGGCTGGCGGGGAACGGGTCATGGGGCCATGAAAAAGGCCTCCCGCCGATGGCGGGAGGCCTGGTTCGGCACCGGGGCGCAATGGCCCTGGCGTGTGTCCAGCCTTACTGGGCGCTCAGGCTGTAGGCCAGGGTCTGGTCGTTGAAGCGCACCACATAGGCACCGACCACTGCCGTGGTGATGTCTGCCCCGGCCAGCTCGGCCACGCCATCCTTGTTGGTGTCGCCGTAGTTCTGGGTCCAGTCCCCCTTGACGTCGAACTTGAAGCGCTGGCTGCCGTTGCCATCACCGCTGCCGGTGAAGGTGACGCTGGCCTGCCAGAGGTGATCCCCGACCAGGGACATGGGGGTGGTGCCCCAGTTGTTGGTGGTGCCGCGAATGTTGAGGCTGGCGACATTCTTGGCATAGGTGACGCTCACCGGAGTCAGGCTGTATTGCAGGGTCTGATCGTTGAAGCGTACCCGATACTGGCCGGTGACCGAGGTCAGGATGTCACTGCCGGCCAGTTCGGCCACGCCGTCCTTGTTGGTGCCACCGTAGTTCTTGCTCCAGTCCCCCTTGACGTCGAACTTGAAGCGCTGGTTTGCCTGACCATCGAAGGTGACGAGAGCCTCCCACTGGTTGTCGGCGACCAGCGTCATGGCAAGGGATCCCCAGGCATTGGGAGTGCCGCGGAAGTTCAGGGTGGGCAATACGCTGGCGTAGGTGCCGTTGTCATCGGTGACGGTCACGGTGGCGCTGGCACTGGCGGTCAACCCTTCCGCATCGGTCACGGTGACCGTCACGGTATGGGTACCCGGGGTATCGAACCGGACTGTCTCCGTGGCGGCGGTGCCCCCGCTGGACCAGCTGTAGCTCACCACGCCGCCGTCATCGCTGGAAGCGGAGGCGTCGAACACCACGCTCTCCCCCGCCTTGACGCTGAGGGTTTTGGGGGAGAGGGCTGCGACCGGTGCCTGGTTGCTGGTGAGGGGGGTGACCGTGTAGCGCAGATCACTCTCGCTCAGGGTGATGCGGTAGGTGCCCGCCCCGCTGACCAGGATATCCTTGCTGCTGCCCTTGTCGGCGATGCCATCCCCTTCGTTGTCGCCGTAGTTCTCGGCCCAGTTGCCGAAGACGTCGAACTTGAAGCGCTGGGCACCGGTGGCGTCACCGTTGCCGGTCAGGGTGAGGGTGGCGGACCAGACACGGTTGGCATCGACGGTCATGGGGGTGTTGCCCCAGGCGTTGTGGGTGCCGCGCAGGTTCATGCTGCTGAACTTGTTGCCCGGCAGGACGGAACCGCCGCAGGGGCTGGCCTTGGTGCAACCGGCGATGATGGCGGCCGCCTTCATGCCGGGGACGTTCAGGCTGGCCTTGCCGCTGCCATCGACGGTGACATAACCGCCGCTGCAGTAGTCATTGCCCCCCAGCAGGTTGCAGTACTCTCCGGCCGGCAGGCCGGTCTGCACCGAGGCCACCAGGCTGCCGCTCTCGTTGTTGATGGCGACGAAGCCCTTGTCACCGCGGCTGAAGGCTATCTGGTTGTTGCCGTTGTCCCACCAGTTGCTGACGGGCTGGCCTTCGGTCCGGTTGTGGAACAGGGCCATGTTCATGATGGTCGGTCGGCGCTGTTCGCAGTTCCACTGGCTGTCCGTGCAGGGCGTGCTGCCCGGCGCCCCCTTGTCGGTTTCATAGGTACCCATGTTTTCAAAGCGATAGCCCGACATCACCTGCTTCCAGCCATAGGGCCAGGCCATCATGAAGGTGTTGGCCAGCTCGTAGCGGGCACCGCTCATGAAGGTGAGCATGCCGCCACCGCCGTGGCCGCGTTCACGGTCGTGGTTGACCACGAAGACGAAGGCCTTGTTGGAGGGGAGCAGGCCCCAGCTCTCGCCCAGGGTCTTGAGGTTCTTGATCTGGCCGTTGAAGTTGGCGGCGAGATCGGTGCCGTATTTGAAGTCGGTGACGGTGTCGATATAGGTGTAGCGGCCCGGCTGAATGTCGGGGGACTCCCCGCCTGCGCCGATCACCTCCAGGTAGGCCCTGGGGCTGCCCGCCTTGTCGAGGATGGCCTTCACATCGGCCGGCGCCATGTGCTTGGCCGCATCGATGCGAAAGCCCGCCACGCCCCAGCCGATCAGGGTCTTCATGTAGGTGGCGATCTGATCCTGGACGTAGGATGAGCCGGTATTGAGGTCCGGCATGCCGTAGAGGGCGCCGTTCCAGACGTTGTTGCTGTCACCGTAGTTGGTGATGTCGCCGCTGTGATGGAAGTCGTTGTAGCCGAACTGGGGATATTGGTATTGCCCCGAGTTGTAGCTGCCGCCGCCGGTGGCGGTGCCCGAACCCGATGCCAGCTGGTTGAAGACGGCGTCGGCATAGACCTTGACCCCGGCCGCGTTGCAGCGGGCGATCATGCTCCTGAGCTCTGCCTCGCTACCGCCGAAGCTGTTGAAATTCTTGAAGCTGACCGGTTGATAGACGGTCCACCAGACCTGGCTGCCCTGCTTGTGCTCGGCGGGTGGGGTGATCTGGACGCCACCGAACCCCTTGGGCCCGAGTACGGTCTCGCACTCGTTGGCGATGTCGTTGAACTTCCATTGGAACAGGTGAACCATGACTCCTTCGGCGCTGGCAGTGTGGCTGAAAGAGCCGAGTGCCGCCGCCAGCAGGGCGGTTCGAAACAGTGTGTTGTGCATGACGATTTTCCCTTCGATCTTGTTATTGACGTATCACTGTCGTGTAGTCGAACGGACAACAAACAACCTCGTTCAGCTCCGTAGCATTCATGAAATCGACGTGGTTGAAAATCGAACAAGCTGAATTAATTAAGAAATGTGAATGAAAATGCTTTCATGCCATTCGGTGGCAGCAGGAGGGGGCAGAGGGGGGCAGATCGGTGCGAGATCCCGTCAAGCGGGTAGCGAAGGGGATGAACAGGGGCCCCGCAGGGCCCCGTGAACGTTCAGACGTTGGGTTCCTGCTGCCCGGCACTGGCCCGGGCACGACGCCCTGGCAGCATGCGGGTGACCAGGTTGCTGCGCTGGCGCCAGGAGGTGTAGGCGATGGCGCACAGGTGCAGGGCGATCATGCCCTGGAGTGCCCAGGTGCACCACTCGTGCCAGTCGTCCGCCCCCAGATCGAAGCCGGTCTCGGTGTTCTGGAACCAGCCGGTCCCTGCGGTGGCGAGTACCAGCAGCCAGAGTGCCCAGACCGCCAGCTTGCCGCTGCCGTGATGGCCCGGGGTGGGCGGGGTCCGTTCGCGCAGGGCGTCGGCCTGATGGCGAAAATCCTCCCGGCTCGGGATGAGGGCGCGCAGGCGGGCGTGGCCGCGAGCGAAGGTGAGCCCCCACAGCAGGCGTATGCCGATGAGCACCATGACGGCGTATCCCATCCGCTCGTGCCACTCCTCGCCCGCCTCGTTGAGCCAGAGGTTGCCGATACAGATGGCCGCCACACCCCAGTGGGTGAGGCGCACCAGAGCATCCCAGTGGAAGGGATCAGCCTTTTTGCTTGGCATAGTTGTGGTACTCCTTCTTCAGGTCGTTGACCTTGGCCAGGTGCTCGCGCGCCTTGGCTTCGTCACCGGCCTGGAGGGCTGCCAGGCTGGCATCCAGCTCGCTCTGCACTTCGGTCATGCCTTCCAGGAACTTCTCCTTCTTGGCGGCGGGCATGTTCTTGCTCTTGGCGACGTCCAGCTGGGCCTTCATCTCCTTGATGTATTTCTCCATGGTGGCCGCGTCGTCGGCCTTGACGGCCTGCTTGTAGTTGAAGCCGATCTTCTTCATCGGCTGCTCCAGATCGCCGGCCATGGCAGGCAGGGCCATCAGGCCGAACATCAGGGGCAGCAGCAGGGGACGCACAGTTTTCAGCATGGGATTTCCTTATGAGACGACGAGATTGCAGGTTGTTATAGCACTCATTTGAGTGCGGTTTCACGCATCATGATGCCATGAAAGGGCGATCATTGTATGAAGAAAGTGCGACCAATTGTGACGAATTGTGCAGGGGATTGCTGTGGGAATGTAGCCGAAAGAGAACGGCCACCGGATCTCGCCTCCGGCAGGGATACAAGGGCGCGCATCTGGTCCGGGAAGGGGCTCGCAGGCAGTGAATCATGCTGCCATTATTTATCACACATCGGTTTTTTAAAGTCAGATGAGTTTTTCTGGTGTTTTTGTTTTTAAAAGCCACCACCCATGGACGATTCCACTGCCCGCACAGACGCCGTGCAACAAAAAAAGGGCCCGCAGGCCCTTTGAGTGATCGGGATCCGGCCCTTATTCGGCCTGCTCGCGCTCGATGGCACGCCAGCCGATGTCCTTGCGATAGAAGATGCCGTCCCACTGGATGCGGCCAGCCAGGGCATAGGCCCGCTGCTGGGCTTCCTGCACCGTGTGGCCGAGGGCGGTGGCGCACAGCACGCGGCCACCCTGGGTCAGGCTGGTGTGTCCTTCCAGGCGGGTGCCTGCATGGAACACCTTCTCCCCTGCCACTTCGTCCACCGGCAGACCGCTGATGGGGTGGTTGCTGGTGTAGTCGCCGGGATAGCCACCCGCCGCCAGCACCACGCCGATGGCGGCACGGGGGTCATAGACGGCTTCCTTCTGATCCAGCTGGCCGGCGCAGGCGGCGAGGCAGAGATCCACCAGATCGGACTGCATCCGCAGCATGATGGGCTGGGTTTCGGGGTCGCCGAAGCGGCAGTTGAACTCGATCACCTTGGGGTTGCCCTCGGCATCGATCATCAGGCCGGCGTAGAGGAAGCCGGTGTAGAGGTTGCCCTCGGCCGCCATGCCGCGCACGGTCGGCATGATCACCCGCTCCATCACGCGCTGGTGCACTTCGTCGGTCACCACGGGGGCCGGGGAGTAAGCCCCCATGCCGCCGGTGTTGGGGCCGGTGTCGCCGTCGAAGGCGCGCTTGTGATCCTGGCTGGTGGCCATGGGCAGCACGTGCTCGCCGTCCACCATGACGATGAAGCTCGCCTCTTCCCCGTCCAGGAACTCCTCGATCACCACCCGGGCGCCGGCATCGCCGAAGGCATTGCCGGAGAGCATGTCACGCACCGCCGCTTCCGCCTCGTCGAGGGTCATGGCGACGATCACCCCTTTGCCGGCGGCCAGACCGTCGGCCTTGATGACGATGGGGGCGCCCTTCTCGCGCAGATAGGCCAGCGCCGGCTCCACCTCGGTGAAGTTCTGGTAATCGGCGGTGGGGATGGCGTGGCGGGCCAGGAAGTCCTTGGTGAAGGCCTTGGAGCCTTCCAGCTGGGCGGCGGCGGCGGTCGGGCCGAAGATGGTCTGATCGGCGGCGCGGAAGGCATCGACCACCCCTTTCACCAGGGGGGCTTCCGGCCCGACGATGGTGAGGCCGACCTGGTTCGCCTTGGCGAAGGCCAGCAGGCCCTCGATGTCGGTGGCCTGGATGGCGACGTTCTCGATGCCCGGCTCAAGCTGGGTGCCCGCATTGCCCGGTGCCACGAAGACCTGGGTCACCAGGGGGGAGTGTTTGGCCTTCCAGGCCAGGGCGTGTTCACGGCCGCCGTTGCCAATGATCAGTACTTTCATCGTCTCGCTCGCTTCTGTCTGAGTTCACTGGCGCTGCGGTGGCAACCTGCCAGTGGAAAGGATCCGGTGCTAAAGAGGCAGGGCCGCCATCGGCGGCCCTGGGCTGTCAGTGACGGAAATGACGCATGTTGGTGAACACCATGCACATGCCGTGTTCGTTGGCGGCGTCGATCACCTCCTGGTCGCGCATCGAGCCACCTGGCTGGATGACGCAGGAGATGCCCGCAGCAGCAGCGGCATCGATGCCGTCGCGGAACGGGAAGAAGGCGTCGGAGGCCATGACGGAGCCCGCCACGGTCAGCCCTTCATCCTCGGCCTTGATGCCGGCGATCTTGGCGGAGTAGACGCGGCTCATCTGGCCGGCGCCGACGCCGATGGTCTGGCCGTTCTTGGCGTAGACGATGGCGTTGGATTTGACGAACTTGGCGACCTTCCAGCAGAACAGCAGATCCTGCAGCTCGGCCTCGGTAGGCTGACGCTGGCTGACCACGGTCAGATCCCCGAGCGTCACCATGCCCAGATCGCGCTCCTGCACCAGCAGGCCGCCGTTGACGCGCTTGAAGTCAAAGCCTTGCGCCGGGGCAGTCCACTGGCCGCATTCCAGCAGGCGCACGTTCTGCTTGGCGGCGACCGCCTCGCGGGCTGCCTGGCTGATGCTGGGGGCGATGATCACTTCCACGAACTGGCGGGCGACGATGGCCGCAGCGGTCTCGCCGTCCAGTTCGCGGTTGAAGGCGATGATGCCGCCAAAGGCCGAGGTGGGGTCGGTCTGGTAGGCGCGATCGTAGGCTGCCAGCAGGTCGTCACCGATGGCGACGCCGCAGGGGTTGGCATGCTTGACGATGACGCAGGCCGGTTCGCTGAACTCCTTCACGCACTCCAGCGCCGCATCGGTGTCGGCAATGTTGTTGTAGGAGAGGGCCTTGCCCTGCAGCTGGATGGCGCTTGCCACCGAGCCCGGCGTGGCCTGCTCTTCGGCGTAGAAGGCGGCAGCCTGGTGGCTGTTCTCGCCGTAGCGCATGTCCTGCTTCTTGATGAACTGGCTGTTGAAGGTGCGGGGGAAGCGGGACTCTTCGTCGCCTTCCTTGTTTTCGCCGTAGGAGGGCACCAGGGTGCCGAAGTAGTTGGCAATCATGCCGTCGTAGGCGGCGGTGTGCTCGAAGGCGGCGATGGCCAGATCGAAGCGGGTGGAGAGGGTCAGGCTGTTGCCGTTGCCATCCATCTCGGCGATGACGCGGTCATAGTCTGAGGCCTTGACGACGATGGTGACGTCCTTGTGGTTCTTGGCAGCGGAGCGGACCATGGTCGGGCCGCCGATGTCGATGTTCTCGACGGCGTCTTCCAGGGTGCAACCGGCTTTGGCCACGGTGGCGGCGAAGGGATAGAGGTTGACGACGACCATGTCGATGGGGGAGATAGCGTGCTCGGCCATGATGGCGTCATCCCGGTCGCGACGGCCGAGAATACCGCCGTGTACCTTGGGATGCAGGGTCTTGACCCGGCCGTCCATCATCTCGGGGAATCCGGTGTAGTCGGACACCTCGGTCACCGGCAGGCCCGCATCGGCCAGCAGCTTGGCGGTACCACCGGTGGAGAGCAGGGCCACACCACGCGCGTCGAGTGCCTTGGCAAATTCCAGGATGCCAGTCTTGTCAGACACACTCAGCAGTGCACGGCGAATGGGTCGAGCTTGTTCCATCACACTATCGTCCTCAGCATAACGGGGACCGTTCCATGGGAGGCGAGGCTCAACACACAGAGAGTCCCCAAATAAATGGAAGTGGGGGATTTCGCAAACCACTCTCGCCCGGGGCGGCCGTTGGCAAAAGCGTTTTAGGAAATGCCCGCTTGACGCGACGCTCTCTTGTGGGCGCGTATTCTACACAAAAAATGTGACCTGTGGTGGATTTTTTAAAGAGACAAACCCTTGTGGGATGCGGCGTTAAACGTTTTCTGGTGAATTTTTGTGAAACGTTTGTCTTTTCAGTGTTTTGGGGATAAATGGCCGGCAAGTGGGGGGTTAGCTGCTGCTTTCCTGCCTTTGACTGGCAATCGCCGGGCAAAGAGGTGATAGTGGAGGCCGGTTTATATTGAGTACCATGTCGGGAATGTCATGCGGGGGGAGAGGACCATGTATCGGATCGGTGAACTTGCCAAGGCGTGCGGGGTGAAGGCCGACACCCTGCGCTTTTACGAGAAGAACGGCCTCATCTCGCCGGGCATTCGCAACGAATCCGGCTATCGCCTCTACGGGGAGCAGGACAAGCGGCGGCTGGAATTCATCATCCGCGCCAAGTCGGTGGGCTTCTCCCTCGCGGACATCGGCGAGCTGCTCGCCCTGGACACCAACAAGGCCAAGGTCACCTGCCAGGAGGTGAAGGCGGTGGCTGACACCAAGCTCGAACAGGTGGAGCAGAAGCTCCTGGAGCTGACCCGTTTTCGCGAGAACCTGAAGGCTCTCTCCGACATCTGCTGCGGCGGCCCGCGCTCGGCGGAGCACTGCGCCATCCTCGAGACCCTGGAGTCCGGCGCCCCTTCCCGCCACGAGCACCACGACCATGAGCACTGAGCTGCGCCGGCCCCGGGTCTCCGCCTTTCTCGCTCTCTCCCTCGACGGTTTCATCGCCGGGGAGGGGGGCGATCTGGCATGGCTGGCCCCCTATGGTGGCGACGGGCCGGAGGAGACCGGCTACAGCGCCCTGATGGCGAGCGCGGACACCCTGCTGATGGGGCGCAACACCTACGATATCGTGAGCGCCTTTCCCGAGTGGCCCTACGGTGACAAGCCGCTGGTGGTACTGACCCACAGGCCCGCCGACCCCCGTCCTCGGGTCGCGTTCAGGCAGGGGGCGCTGGCGCAGGTGCTGGACGAGTTGTGGCAGGGGGGAAGCCGTCACCTCTATCTGGATGGCGGGGAGCTGGTGAGGCAGGGTCTGCAGGGGGCCCTGGTGGACGAGCTGACCCTGTTCTGGGTGCCGGTCACCCTGGGGGACGGGATCCCGCTCTTTACCGGGCCTCTCCCCGCAGGATTGAGACCGGTGTCGAGCGCCGTGCTGCCAAGCGGCCTGGTGCGGGTTATCTATCACCCCGCCTGACAGCTTGCACGGGGGAGGCAAGAGGCGCACAATCGGCGCGTTTTTCGCCACCTGCCCTTCCAGACAGGGACGATAGGCAAACACGACAACCCCATCAAGGAGCCCATATGGCCAAGAAGAAGGTGACCTGTGTCACCGCCGAACCCGCCTGCGAACATCAGCGCGGCATCATTCAGGACAACCACCTCAAGGCACTGGTGACCTCCCCCCTGTTCCAGGCCAGGGTCGAGCCGAGCAAGAAGGGCAAGGGCAGCTATCAGCGCAAGGCCAAGCACGGCAAGCGGTGGGAGCCCGGCCAACAGCAGATGGCAAGCGTCTGCTGCTGAGCGGGTTTCTGCCGCAAGGCATCAGCTAACACAATCAGGGCGCCAATGGCGCCCTGATTGTTTTTCTATTCGCTGGTGCTGACTTGCGGTCTTGACGCAAGAGAGTGAACCCGTGCTCACTCGTCCATAAAGAGTTCGAGCAGCACGTTGAGGTAGCGATGCCCGAGGGACGTGAGCTGCCAGCTGTCGCCGAGATCCTCGATCAGCTCCTTGGTCCGGGCGATGGCGAGCATGGTCTCTACCCGCTCCAGCGGTAGCCCCGTGAAGGCCTCGAACTCCGCCTTGGGGGCGGGTTCAAACAATCTGAACCGGTTCATGAAGTACTCGAGCGGCAGATCGTCCGCGCTCACCTGCCATTGGCTGTCCAGATAGGGGCGGCTCGGATCCAGATAACCTTTCGGATGCTTCACCTTGGCGGTGCGCAGGATCTGCTGGCTCGCGAGATCCGTCACCTTGCCGTGGGCGCCGCAGCCGATCCCCAGATAGTCGCCAAAGCGCCAGTAGTTGAGGTTGTGGCGGCACTGATACCCCTCTTTGGCATAGGCCGAGATCTCGTACTGCTGATAGCCCTGGGCGGTCAGCATGGCGTGGCCCTGCTCGTAGATGTCCCACAGGGTGTCATCTTCCGGCAATGTGGGGGGCTTGGAGGCGAATGCCGTGTTCGGCTCTATGGTGAGCTGATACCAGGAGAGGTGCGGCGGCGCGCAGTCGATGGCCTGCTGCAGGTCGTAGAGCGCATCGTCCAGGCTCTGATCCGGCAGGCCGTGCATCAGATCCAGGTTGAAGGTGGGAAGCTTGATGGCGTGAGCCAGCTCGGCGGCCTTGCGCGCCTCCTCGGGGCCGTGGATGCGGCCGAGCCGGGTCAATTTCTCCTGCTGGAAGCTCTGTACCCCGATGGAGATGCGGTTGATACCGGCCCGCTGGAAGCCGGCGAACTTGTCAGCCTCCACCGTGCCCGGGTTGGCCTCCATGGTGATCTCGCAGTCCGCGGTGAGTTCGATGCGTGCGCGCACCCCGTCCAGCAGCGCCTGCATGGCGTCGACGGAGAGCAGGCTCGGCGTGCCGCCACCGATAAAGATGGAGGAGAGGGGGCGCCCCTGGGCCCAGTGCAGATCCTGCTCCAGATCCTCCAGCAGGGCCGCCACGTACTCGAGGTGGGGCAGCTCCCCCTTCTGGGCGTGGGAGTTGAAGTCGCAGTAGGGGCACTTCTGGACGCACCAGGGCACGTGGATATAGAGGGAGAGGGGCGGCAGTTGCAGCATGGGATTTCCAGTATTCAACAATCAAATGGGGTCGGGTGGCCCTGGTTGCCGGTGACAACGGGCGGGGCGCCGCGAACGAAACGGGGGCCGACGGCCCCCATTGTAGATGACAACGCGGCGGGAGACAGCGCTTTAGTTGACCGCCGCCAGGGCCGCTTTGAGCTTGGCCAGGGCCTGGCCACGGTGGCTGAGCTGGTTCTTGAGTTCCGCCGGCATCTGGGCCGAGGTGCAGTCGTGGTCGGGGACGAAGAACACGGGGTCGTAGCCAAAGCCGTGCTGGCCGCGGGGTTCGTCGATGATCATCCCTTCCCAGCTGGCCTGGCAGATAATGGGGGTGGGATCGTCGGCGTGGCGCATGTAGACCAGCACGCACCAGAAGCGGGCGCTTTTCAGGTAATCCGGCGCGCCCTTGAGCTCGGCTAGCAGCTTGTCGATGTTCTCCTTGTCGCTGGCACCGGCACCGGCAAAACGGGCGGAGTAGACGCCGGGGCGGCCGTGCAGCAGATCCACTTCCAGACCGGAGTCGTCGGCCACGGCGGGCAGGCCGGTGACGCGGGCGGCGTGGCGGGCCTTGATGATGGCATTCTCGACGAAGGTGGTGCCGGTCTCGTCGGCATCGGAGACTGCAAACTCGCTCTGCGGGATCACCTGGATCTTCATATCGGCCAGCATGGCGGCCAATTCCTTCACCTTTTTCTGGTTCCCTGTTGCCAGGACAAGCTTGTTCATCACACACCTCCGCAAAAATAATCTGCGCATTCTATGCGGGGGAGGGGTTTAGTAAAAGCGCCAATTGCCCGGGATCCGGTGCCAACGGGGGATCCGGGTTCCACCCCCTGAGAGGTAGAGGAGATATATGTTTCCAGTGGGGAATAACCGAAGTGATTAAATACCATTTCAATTCATTACTCTGAGTCAGTAGACTCGCGGCCCAATCGATATTCCTAGGGCTTGAGGTGACTGATGCCATTGATTCTTTTGCTTGTACTCCTGGTGTTGTTCAGCCCGCTGGCCATCGACATCTATCTGCCTGCCATCCCCCAGATGGCCGAGCAGCTGGGGGCCGAAGTGACCCTGATGCAGGGCACCATCACCTGGTTCCTGTTCAGCATGGGGCTGGGGCAACTGCTGGTGGGGCCGCTGGCCGATCGCTACGGGCGCAAACCCATCGCCCTGGGGGGCGTGCTGCTCTACGGCCTGAGCGCCCTGGCAGCCGGCTTTGCCGCCAGCCTGGGCGAGCTGATGCTGGCGCGGGTGCTGCAAGGCTTCGGGGCCTGCGCCACCTCTGTGGCCGCCTTCTCGGTGGTCCGTGACAGCTATGGCCCCAAGAAGAGCGGTCAGATGATCTCCTATCTGAACGGTGCCATCTGCTTCATCCCCGCACTGGCGCCCCTGCTGGGTGGCTGGCTCACCGCCAAGGCGGGCTGGTCGGCGAACTTCTGGTTTATGGCGGGTTACGCCGTGGTGGTCGGCAGCTGGCTGCTGTGGCGGATGCCGGAAACCCGCCCTGAGGAGACCAGCAGTGCTGGCCCGCTCATCAGCTGGTCCCGCTACAGTCCGGTGCTGCGCTCCCCGAGCTTCCTGTTCAACGCGGCGCTGTGCATGCTGGCGATGGCGGTGATCCTCGCCTACGTGACGGCGGCGCCGGTACAACTGATGGTGACCCTGGGGCTGGACATGAGTGGCTTCAGCCACTGGTTCACCGCCAATGCTGCCCTCAACATCCTGGCCTGCTTCCTGGCCCCGCGCTTCATCGCCCGGGTAGGGCCAAGACGGACCCTGCGTATCGGCCTGCTGGTGCTGCTGCTCTCCGCCATCACCCTGACCCTGGCCATGCACATCTCGCACCCGCTGGCCATGATGGGCCCGGTGTTCCTCTCCAGCATCGGCTTTGCGATGATCCTGGGCGCCGCCGCCGGTATGGCGCTGGCCCCCTTCGGCCACTGCGCCGGCACTGCGGCCGCCCTGCTCGGCCTGTTCCAGATGAGCGGCTCCGGCGCCCTGGTGGGGATCACCGGTTGGCTGATGCCGGATCCCCTGAGCCAGCTGGCCCTGCACATGTGGCTGCTGCTGCCCCCGCTGGTGATGCTGATGACCCGCCAGGGTCGCCGCTTGTGTTTGCAATAAATCCTGTGCTCTGATGAGCACACTCAGGGGGCCTTGAGCCCCCTTCTCTTTTTCAGGTGACCTCGCCTGCCTCGCATGATCACAGACCCGTGGAGAAAACCGGATGAGCCACACAATCAACGCCGCCCTGGTGGGATACGGCTTCGCAGGACAGACCTTTCACGCCCCCTTCCTGGCCACGACCCCGGGCCTGACCCTGCGCTGGGTGGTGAGCCGGGATGCCGCCAAGGTACAGGCCGCGTTGCCCGGCACCCGGGTCGGCACCCTGGAGCAGGTGCTGGCCGATGACAGCCTCGATCTGGTGGTGATCGCCACCCCCAACGACACCCACGCCCCCATCGCTCGCGAGGCCCTGCTGGCGGGCAAGCACGTGGTGATCGACAAGCCGTTCGCCCTGGATCTGGCCGAAGCGAAGGCGCTGGTCGAGTTGGCGGAGAAGCAGCAACGGCTGCTCAGCATCTTCCACAACCGGCGCTGGGACGGGGACTTCCTCACGGTGCGCCGTCTGCTGGCGGAGGGGGCGCTGGGGCAAGTCGCCCAGTTCGAATCCCACTTCGACCGTTATCGCCCCGAGGTTCGCCAGCGCTGGCGCGAGGCGGGCGGCCCGGGCTCCGGTCTCTGGTTCGATCTCGGCCCCCATATCCTGGATCAGTCGCTCCAGCTGTTCGGCCAGCCGGACTGGTTGCAGGCGGATCTGGGCAAGCAGCGCCCCGGGGCCCTGGCGGACGACTACTTCCATGTGGTGCTGGGTTACGGCGAGATGCGGGTCATTCTGCACGGCAGTTGTCTGGTGTCGGCCGTGATGCCCCGCTTCGTGGTGCACGGCAGTCAGGGCTCCTTCATCAAGTTCGGCATGGACGTGCAGGAGGAGCAGCTCAAGGAGGGCAAGCGGCCCCCGGCGGCGGACTGGGGCGTGGATCCCGCCCCCGGCCAGCTCAGCCAGATCCGGGACGGTCAGCTCCTGCAGCAGACCGTGGCTGGCGAGGCGGGGGACTACGGCGCCTACTATCGCGGTGTCTGCGCCGCCATCCGGGGAGAAGGGGAGAACCCGGTGCCGGCCGACGAGGCCCTGGCGGTGATGGCCTTGCTGGACCTGGCCCGGGAGAGCGACCAGCAGGGGCGGCGCCTGCCTTGTCAGAAGCTGTCTGACTGACGGCGTAATCCGGCAGCGCGGAGAGCCTGACAGAAAGACAATGGCTGACTGGCAATCGTCAGGTAATTGGCGATTTGTTGTGCGAATCTGGTGATGAATGGGTGTTTTATATTAATATTTGTCGTTGCAGCAGTGTTTTTTATCATGCCAACGAGAAAATATCATTGTGATACGCGTTTTCATCGGCCGCATATGGGGATATATTTCGCGCGCCTTCGGGCTCCAGCGGCCGGTGTGCCGACAGGAGCCGGGGCGTACAGTGATGGTCCCTGCACCATCTCTCCATCTTTTTTTGAGGGTATGCACATGAACAAAGTACTGGTAGCCGGTATCCTGGGTTTGATGTTGACCGCCTGTGGTCAGAAAGAAGAAGCTGCAGCTCCGGCTGCGACCCCGGCCGCAGACGTTGCTGCCACTGTCGAGAAAGCCGCTAGCGAAGCGTCTGCTACCGTCGAGAAGGCTGCTTCCGAAGCTTCCGCTACTGTCGAGAAGGCTGCCGCTGACGTTGCCACCAAGGCTGAAGCTGCCGTGAGCGATGCCAAGGCCAACTAAGCCAGCACCTCATTGAAAAACGGGCCCGGCGCACTCGCGCCGGGCCCGTTTTTTTATAGCCATGACGGGGCGTTGCACGGTCAGCCGAGGGGTTCCACCAGCAGGATGTGGGAGTCGGCCCCCACCACCTTGACTCGGCTGCCGGCCGGCAACGGCGCGTTGCAGCGCACCGTCCAGACGGTGTCGTCCAGATGTACCCGGCTCATCCCTTGGCTGACCTCGTCCAGCAGGGTCAGCTCGCGGCCCATGTAGCTTTGCATCCGCTCGTTGATGGGAGCGGCGGCATCCAGCCCGGAGCGATCCCGGCGATGCTGCCAGCGCCACCAGGCCCAGGTGGTGAGCAGGGATTGCAGGGCGAAGAGCAGCAACTGCGCCTGCCAGCCGAAGGGCCAGACCAGCAGCAAGAGCCCCACCTCCAGGGCGGCGATGCCGGTCCAGAGCAGAAAACCCACCGACCCCATCACCTCGATGGCTAGCAGCACGAAGCCGAGTCCCAGCCAGTGCCAGTGGGTCAGCCCCTCGAACAGGGCTGTCATGATTTGCCCGCCTTGCCGTCTTTGTTGAACAGCTCGGCCATGCCCGCCACCGAGCCTATCAGGCTGCCCGCTTCCAGGGGCATCATGATGATCTTGCTGTTGGGGCCTTCACCGATGCGGGCCAGGGCCTCGGTGTATTTCTGGGCCACGAAGTAGTTGATGGCCTGCATGTCGCCCTCGGCGATGGCCTGGGAGACCATGTGGGTCGCCTTGGCTTCCGCCTCGGCGGCCCGCTCCCGGGCTTCGGCGGCGAGGAAGGCGGCCTGACGCTCACCCTCGGCTTTCAGGATCTGGGACTGCTTCTCCCCCTCGGCCTTCAAGATCTTGGACTGGCGCACCCCTTCGGCCTCCAGCACCTCGGCCCGCTTCTGGCGCTCGGCCTTCATCTGGGCGTTCATGGCTTCCACCAGGGCGAGGGGCGGTCGCACATCCTTGATCTCGATCCGGGTCACCTTGATGCCCCAGGGGGCGGTGGCCGCATCCATGGTGCGCAGCAGCTTCTCGTTGATGGTGTCGCGCTGGGAGAGCATCTCGTCCAGCTCCATGGCGCCGAGCACGGTCCGCATATTGGTCATGGTGAGATTGCGGATGGCGCTGGTGAGATCGTTGACCTCGTAGCCCGCCTTGCGGGCATCCACCACCTGCACGAAGCTGATGGCGTCGATGGTGACGTTGGCGTTGTCCCGGGAGATCACCTCTTGGGCCGGGATGTCCAGCACCTGCTCCATCATGATGATCTTGTGGCCGATGCGGTCGATGTAGGGGATCAGCAGGTTGAGACCCGGGGAGAGGGTGCGGGTGTAGCGGCCGAAGCGCTCCACGGTCCAGTTGTAACCCTGGGGCACTATCTTGATGCCGGCACTCAGGGTGGCGAGTACCAGGAATATGAAGATCCCCAATACAATCAATGACTCATTCATGATTAAGCTCCTTATGAAACACTTTCACTAGCCTAGGGTCTGGTGCCATCCACCACAAGCAGATTCGCTTATCTATTGCCGCCACACGGCTTTACTAATTACCAAAACGCATTAAAGAGCATTTTTTATTATTTTGAGGGATAAGCGCTCCTGCCTATAGTCGCCCCAGATGTCGCGATGCCGAGGAGCGGGCCCTGATGGATTATTTACCTATGTTTGCCAGGTTGGAAGGCCGTCCGGTACTGCTGGTGGGCGGGGGCGAGGTTGCCCTGCGCAAGGCGCGCCTGCTGCTGGCGGCAGGTGCCCGGATCACCCTGGTCTCTCCCGCGATCGAGCCCGAGTTCCATGAATTTGCCGGTCGCTTCACCCATGTGGCGGCGCGTTTCGACCCGGCCCACCTGGCAGGGCAGATCCTGGTGGTGGCCGCGACCGACGATCTCGAGGTCAATGCCCTGGTCTACCAGAGCGCCACCGAGCGCGGTCTGTTCGTCAACCTGGTGGATGACCCCGAGCGCTCCAGCTTTATCTTCCCCTCCATCATCGATCGCAGCCCCATCGTGGTGGCCGTCTCCAGCGGCGGCAAGGCCCCCGTGCTGGTGCGTCTGTTGCGCGAGCGGCTCGAGAGCCTGCTGCCCCGCCACCTCGGCGGTCTGGCGGAGCTCTCCGGCCGGGTGCGCCGCCGGGCCAAGCAGGTGCTGGCCTCCCTCTCCGATCGCCGCCGCTTCTGGGAGCGCGCCTTTGCCTCCAACACCCTGGCCGGTCTGATTGAGAAAGCCGATTGGCAAGGGGCCGAGCAGTGGCTCAATGAGGGGCTGGACAAGGCCCAGACCGAAGTGGGGGAAGTGGTGCTGGTGGGGGCGGGCCCGGGAGATCCTGGCCTGCTGACCCTCAAGGCGCTGCAACAGATCCAGCAGGCCGAAGTGGTGCTCTATGACCAGCTGGTCTCCCCCGAGATCCTGGACCTGGTGCGCCGCGATGCCACCCTGGTGTCGGTCGGCAAGAAGGCGGGTGCCCACAGCGTGCCCCAGGAAGAGACCAACCGCCTGCTGGTGGAATACGCCAAAGCGGGCAACCGGGTGGTGCGCCTCAAGGGGGGCGATCCCTTCATGTTCGGCCGTGGCGGCGAGGAGCTGGAAGTGCTGGCCGAGGAGGGCATTCCCTTCTCCGTGGTGCCCGGCATCACCGCCGCCGCCGGTGCCACCGCCTATGCGGGCATTCCGCTCACCCACCGCGACCATGCCCAGAGCGCCGTCTTCATTACCGGCCACTGCCAGAAGGAGGGCAAGGAGCCCGACTGGCAGCAGCTTGCGGCCACCAACCAGACCCTGGTCATCTACATGGGGCTGATGCGCTCCGAGCATATCCAGCAGCAACTGGTGAGCCATGGCCGACGCGCCGCCACCCCCATCGCCATCATCGAGCGGGGCACCACGGCCCGTCAGCGGGTGCTGACCGGCACCCTGGCGGATCTGGCCGAGCTGGCCCAGCAGGCGGTGAGCCCGTCGCTTATCGTCATCGGTGAAGTGGTGGCCCTGCGCCAGCAACTCGCCTGGTTTGGCGAACAGGGGCAAGGGCAGGAGGCAGAAAGCGGCCACGAGCTCAAGCTGGTGAGCCTGACCTGAGAGGCGAGACCCGAATCGATTTGACGGTGCGGCCAAGGCGGCACCGAACTGAACCAACACCGCGCCCCGAGCAGGTGCGATAGCAATGAACCGAGGACCCAGACATGGACCGTGAAAGACTGACCCAACTGCAGCCATCCGATGCACAGAGCATCCGTGCAGGTGTCACCCGCGAGCGACTGACTCACCTGCAGCAACTGGAAGCCGAGAGCATCCATATCATCCGCGAGGTGGCCGCCGAATTTGAAAACCCGGTGATGATGTACTCCATCGGCAAGGACTCCTCCGTCATGCTGCACCTGGCCCGCAAGGCCTTCTACCCGGGCAAGATCCCCTTCCCCCTGCTCCACGTGGACACCAACTGGAAGTTCAAGGAGATGATCAAGTTCCGGGACGAGACCGCCAAGAAGTACGGGCTGGATCTCATCGTCCACAAGAACCCGGATGGTCTGGCCATGGACATCAACCCCTTCGTGCACGGCAGCAGCAAGCACACCGACATCATGAAGACCGAGGGGCTCAAGCAGGCGCTCAACAAATACGGCTTCGATGCCGCCTTCGGTGGTGCCCGTCGCGACGAGGAGAAATCCCGCGCCAAGGAGCGTGTCTACTCCTTCCGCGACAAGTCCCACCGCTGGGATCCGAAGAACCAGCGCCCGGAGCTGTGGCGCGTCTACAACAGCCAGGTCAACAAGGGGGAGAGCATCCGTGTCTTCCCGCTCTCCAACTGGACCGAGCTGGACATCTGGCAATACATCTATCTCGAGAACATCGACATAGTCCCGCTCTACTTCGCGGCTATGCGCCCCGTGGTGGATCGCGGCGGCATCAAGATCATGGTGGATGACGAGCGCATGCCCATCGGCCCGGAAGACGAAGTGAAGCAGGAGCTGGTGCGCTTCCGTACCCTCGGCTGCTACCCGCTGACCGGGGCCATCGAATCCAATGCCACCACCCTGCCGGAGATCATCGAAGAGATGCTGATCACCACCTCGAGCGAGCGGCAAGGGCGGCTCATCGACCACGATCAGGCCGGCTCCATGGAGCAGAAGAAGCGTCAGGGCTATTTCTAAAAAAATGTTCTAAGGAATCGCATCATGAACAACCACATTCAGACCGCCATCAGCGAACAGGGCATTGAAGCCTACCTGCACGCCCAGCAGCACAAGAGCCTGCTGCGTTTTCTCACCTGCGGCAGCGTGGACGACGGCAAGAGCACCCTCATCGGCCGCCTGCTGCACGACTCCCAGCAGATCTATGAAGATCAGCTCAAAGCGCTGGAGTCCGACAGCCAGAAGCTCGGCACCACCGGCGAGAAGCTGGACCTGGCCCTGCTGGTGGACGGCCTGCAGGCGGAGCGCGAGCAGGGCATCACCATCGACGTGGCCTACCGCTATTTCTCCACCGCCAAGCGCAAATTCATCATCTCGGACACCCCGGGCCATGAGCAGTACACCCGCAACATGGCCACCGGCGCCTCCACCTGCGATCTGGCCATCATATTGATCGACGCCCGCAAAGGGGTGCTGGATCAGACCCGCCGCCACAGCTTTATCGCGAGCCTGCTCGGCATCAAGCAGTTCGTGGTGGCAGTGAACAAGATGGACCTGGTGGAGTTCAGCCAGGAGGTGTTCGATCGCATCAGCTTGGAGTACCGCGAATTCGCCAAGAAGCTCAGCGTCGACACCATCCACATCGTGCCGGTGTCGGCCCTGGACGGTGACAACGTGGTGAACCCGAGCGACAAGCTGGCCTGGTATCAGGGCGAGACCCTGCTCTCCTTGCTGGAGTCTGCCGAAGTGGAGCGCGAGCTGGAACGCCATCCGGTGCGCCTGCCGGTGCAGTACGTGAACCGCCCCAACCTCGATTTTCGCGGCTTCGCTGGCACGCTCGCCTCCGGCATCCTGCGGGTGGGCGACAAGCTTGCCGTGCTGCCGTCCGGCAAAGAGAGCACGGTGACCCGCATCGTCACCTTCGACGGGGATCTGGAGTACGCCCTGCCGGGTCAGGCCATCACGGTCACCTTCGCGGACGAAATCGACATCAGCCGGGGCGACCTGCTGGTGGATGCGGCGAAAAAGCCCCAGGTGACCCAGAACGTGCTGGCTCACATCGTCTGGATGGGGGAAGAGTCCCTGCAACCGGGCCGGGTCTATGACGTCAAGCTTGCCACCAAGAAGAGCCGTGGCCAGGTGGAGGCCATCCGCCACCGCATCGAGATCAACAAGCTCGACGAGCTGCCCGCCTCCGAGCTCAAGCTCAACGAGATCGGCCTGTGCGAATTCAGCCTCACCGACCCGGTGGCGTTCGACCCCTACAAGGAGATCCGCGACACCGGCAGCTTCATCCTCATCGACCGGCTGACCAACGTCACCGTCGGTGCCGGCATGATAGTGGAAGGGCTGGCGGCCAAGGCGGTGGCAGGGCAATACAGCGAGTTCGAAGTGGAGCTCAACGCCTTGGTGCGCAAGCACTTCCCCCACTGGCAGGCGCTGACCATCAGCAACGATTCCGGCAAGGAGTAAGCCCATGACCTGGCAACAATCCCTGGTGCTGGGTCTGCTGGCTGCCCTCGTCGCCCTGCTGATCCAGGGCAAACTCCGGCCGGCGCTGCTCTTCTCGGGCGCCGTGCTCATCACCTACCTGAGCGGCCTGGCGGACATCAACGCCGTGGTGGCGGGCTACACCAACAGCGCCCTGCTGACCCTGGTGTTGCTGCTGCTGGTGTCGCTCGCGGTGGAGAAGACCCGGGTCATGAGCTGGTTTGCCAACCTGGTGGGCACCGGCTCCTTCAACAAGGTGCTGGTGAAGGTGTGGTTTTCCACCGCCTTCCTGTCGGCGTTCGTCAACAACACCGCCGTGGTGGCGTCCATGCTGGGGGCGGTCAAGCGCAACCCCAACCATGCGCCCTCCCGGCTGCTGTTGCCCATGTGCTTCGCGGCGACCTTTGGCGGCGTGCTGACCCTGATCGGCACCTCCACCAACCTCATCGTCAACAGCTTCCTCATCAAGATGGGGGCCAAGCCGCTCGGCATGTTCGACTTCTTCATGGTGGGGGCGGGGACCCTGCTGACCGGCCTCATCGCCGTGCTGCTGTTTGCCCGCCACCTGCCGGAGCAGGACACCGAGATGAGCCGGGAATCCGGCTATTTTCTCGAGGCCAAGGTGGGCCCCGGCTCGCCCATGGCCGGGCGCAGCGTCAAGGAGAACGGCCTGCGCAGCCTCAAAAGCCTCTATCTGGCCGAGATCATCCGGGGCAACCAGGTGATCTGCCCGGTGCAGCCGGAACACGAGCTGCACGAGGGGGACATGCTGCTGTTCTGTGGCGACGTGGAGAGCGTCGGCGTGTTGCAGGAGCTCAAAGGGCTGGATCTCTACGGCCAGCACCGCCTCAACGGCCAGCACCTGGTGGAGGTGATCGTCAGCCACAGCTCGCGCCTGGTGGGGCAGACCATCAAGGATGCGGAGTTTCGTACCCACTTCGATGCGGTGGTGCTGGCGGTGCGCCGGGGCGAGACCCAGCTCACCGGCGGCCTCGGCCAGATTGAACTGCACGCAGGGGATACCTTGCTGCTGGCACCCGGCCCCAAGTTTGCGGGCAACAAGTCCCTCTCCCGGGAGTTCGTGGTGGTGAGCGGGCTGGAGGCCTCCACCCGGCTCGATGCCACGCGCAGCGCCGCCGTGGTGGCGGGGTTCCTCGGGGTGCTGACCCTGTCGGTGCTCGATCTGGTGCCGCTCTTCAAGGGGCTGCTGGTGATGCTGGTGGTGCTGCTGTTTTCACGCATCCTGACCCTGGACGAGATCCGCCGCCGCTTTCCCCTGGATATCTGGCTGGTGGTGGGCGGGGCGCTCGCCATCGCCGATCAGCTGGAGAAGAGCGGCCTGGCCAAGCTCATCGCCGACTGGCTGATGGGGGAGTTCAACGGGGCCAGTCCCTTTATCGCCTTCGTGGGGATCTATCTGTTTACCCTGGTGCTGACGGAGTTGATGAGCAACAACGCGGCGGCGGCGCTGGCCTTCCCCATGGGATTCCAGCTGGCGCTCAGCATGGACGTCTCCACCATGCCGTTCATTCTGGCGGTGCTGTTCGGGGCGAGTTCCAGCTTTATCCTGCCCTACGGCTACCAGACCAACCTGATGGTCTATGCGGCGGGCAACTACAAGATGCCGGATTATCTCAAGCTGGCCCTGCCGGTCTCCCTGGCCTACAGCATCGGGGTGATCGTCATGGTGCCCCTGCTGTTTCCGTTTTAAGGTCTGATACCGGGGAATGTGTTAAGGGCTGCTTATGTTAAAGCGGCTTTTATCAAGGCTGCTTATGATGCAGGGGAGTGCCAGGGCACTGGCATCCAGGCGTGAGCGCCAATCAGGGGGGTTGCATGCGCAATAGCAGGGCATCAGCACCTTGCCGCCTCATGGTGCGAGGCGGCTCCCCGCGGTAGCGGACAGTTTTCAGTATTGCGGCGTGAGCGCCGATCAAGGAGTGTTGGATGAGCAATGCCATGGCATCAGCACGTTGTCGGCTGATAGTCCGAGGTGGCTCCCTGTGGTGCCGGACAGTTTAAGTTTTGAGGCGTGAGCGCCAATCAAGGAGTGTTGGATGAGCAATATCGTGTGGCATCAGCATGCCGTCGACAAACAGAGCCGGGCCGAACAGAAGGGACAAAAGCCCCTGGTGATCTGGTTCACCGGGCTCTCCGGGGCGGGCAAGTCCACCCTGGCGGGGGCACTGGAGCAGGCGCTGGCCGCCTCGGGCAAGCACACCTATCTGCTGGATGGGGACAATGTGCGCCACGGCCTGTGCGGCGATCTGGGCTTCGATGACGCCGCCCGCCAGGAGAATATCCGCCGGGTCGGCGAGGTGGCAAAACTCATGGTGGATGCGGGCCTGATCGTCCTCACCGCCTTTATCTCGCCGTTTCGTGCCGAGCGGGACTTGGTGCGTAATCTCGTGGGTGAAGGGGAATTTGTCGAGGTGTTTGTCGATGCGCCCCTTAGCGTGTGTGAAGAGCGCGACCCCAAGGGGCTCTACAAGAAGGCGCGGGCAGGGGAAATTCGCAATTTTACCGGTATCGACTCCGCCTACGAGGCGCCGGAACAGCCGGAAATCCATCTGCTCAACGCCGGCAAGCCGGTGGAAGCGCTGGTGGATGAGCTGCTGACTGCGCTGCGCCAAAGGGGGCATATCGACTGATGTCGATGTGCTTCACCGAGCATTGATAGAAGAGGGGGCCTTGGCCCCTTTTTCTATTTCCCTCAGAGTGGATAGGCGGGAGGGGGGGTTGATGCGGCTGCGCCGTATGGGATGCGAGGACCTTGTCCTCGAAGGGATTTCGCCCGCCCTACGGGCTATGGCGAGTGACTTTTCTTTGCGTGGCCAAAGAAAAGTCACCAAAAGAAAGGTTACCCTCGCCGATTCGCTCTCCTTCGTCGAGTACCCTCACCTCTACCACAGCACCGACGGCACGCGCCGACGGGCTTCCATGACCCGCCGTCACTCGCTCGACATCCTTGTCTCGCGACCTAGTGCAGTGGCCTCGTCTCGGCGAATCAGAGGGGACCAATACAGTGCCCGTCTGTGACAATGGGGATAGTTCGCCAATCGGTTGGCCGCTATGTGGCGCTCAGAACGGTGGGTGTTCCAATTTCACCCATGATATGCATCGATCATCACAAAAGTGGTAGGCTAGGGATTGTTGCGAGTGAGCCAAAAACAGAGGGGTGGGGTGGTGACTGCAGGCAAGAATGACATTTCCGATGACGTTGATTTTTCTGAGGTGTTTAGTGGTGTCGATATTAATGAAATTGTTAAACCCTTTCAGGAATATACTCAGGCCTTAAGTTTATTTTTTACAACATACACGCCTGAAACTAGGGAAGGTGCGAATAAGTCATATGGCACGAGAGCATTTACTGGTAACCCATTGATATTAAATGACTAAAATTTTCATTTTTTGTTCGTGGGATACTTGTTCGCACTTTCCCTTACCGAGCAGGTCAACATGAGCAAGAGTAAAGATATTGCGCGGACTTGCATCTTGTTTCCTGATAGTCATGATAGAGGCAGTTCGTTAATCGGTGCTGAAACCTTCATTCCTCTTGAATGGATAGAAGGGCTGAGGAGGCGTAGTGAAAACCGCCCCAGCCCGGCTTTTATTGGTTCTCGCACCTTGTTATCAGCGATTAACCACCAAATTCACGGCTAATAATTTGTGTGGGGACAACATTCTCTGGCAAGTCACTCGACATTTTTTGAGCAAGTTCACCAGCCAAACCAAACGCGTTGTCAATGGGGTCGACCTTCATTCCGCTTTCGACAGCCAACTCCAAAAACTTCTTGCCAATCTGATTGCACGTATCAACCCAGTTTTTGGGCAGCTCCCCCATGGTGAGCTTGGGTTGACAGACCAGTTGAAATGTATTTTTTCCTTCTTGTATTTGAAATGCCACATCAACAAATTCACTTTTATATGGGTTGGCTAGCGCACTTGAACTAAGTAAAAACACAGCACCAATAGAGGATTTTTTCATGACACGTCCTTGTGAATAGTAATGCCCACCAAGGGGCTGATCGCGAATTCAACTTCGAAGTGCGACACTCGCCTATGCCGCCTGACAGTACTCTTCGAATACCTTGACAGGCTGCCT